>CAYJLJ010000065.1:0-4129 GCA_964371135.1 uncultured Gammaproteobacteria bacterium
TAGTTTCCCCGACTGGCTACAAAGTGATTACGGTTGGCCAAAAGCAAAAGGATCACTAAGATACCCACCACAAACTTTTTCAGCGGCAACACGGACACCATAAGCGCCGCCAGGAGGGCGACAGAAAAAGTTGTTATTGTCTGAAGGCGCCAGGGGAAGGTAATGATCTGGGCAAAATTGAAATTATCCCAAAGCGGTTTGCTGATCCGCAGTTGCAAAAGTATCGATACAACAAAAGAGGCAATCAGAAAAATGGCAACCCGAAATTGAAAAGGTGTTAACTTTTGCCGCCGGAACCAAAGAAGCGGAGTTAAAAGAACTACCAGCCAGTGAATTTTTCCGATTTGAAAGGACATTGAAAGAGCCTGGTCGTTCGGAACAGGCGGTCCATATTGCCACGGTGAACTAAACACCGCCTTTAACGAAACAAACTGGTCGGCATACCACATTTTTGAAACGTCGGCATAATAAGTCATCCCCTGCTCCAGAAACGAGGGAATCCAGTAAAATGCGGATAAAAGTAATCCCCCAAGCATAGCCAGAATAATTTTCCCTCTATTTTTGCCTACCAGGACAAACCAAAGGATCAGAAGAAAGGCCGTGAACATGAAAGTTAAAAAATGACTGATTACCAATAATGCCAGTGTTATAGCCATCAAAAATGTGGCCGTTCTATGTTTGGATAAAAGGAAAATAAAGACAAAGGGAATAAACATTTGGGCAAAAGTCTCACCGAAACTGCACCGGGTAAAAATCAGATTCAGGCGAAACGGGGCAATTAAAAAGAAAGTAACCGCTACCAGAGCCGCCGTTTTATTGGTAACCCTTCTCCCCAGAAGATAAATGCCAATCCCGGAAACGATTGTCGAAAGCAAAAAGACCAGCTTAATACTGTCTACCAGCGATACTCCGGACAACCGGAAAAGCAAAGCCGGGTAATAGGGCAAAAACCAGGAAAAAAGCATGGCCGGTGAACCAAACCCAAAAGAAAATTCGGTTAACCAGTTGGGAATCAATGTTCCCTGCCGGAAAGCACTTTCAATCAGGGCCAGCCGGGCCGGATGAATGATGTAGTCATGACACTGATACATTACCGGCTCGCCGAAATAATACGACGGAACGGTCGGTAAAATACTAACTATTAAAATGACGGCTAGCCAGAAGAACTGACGAAAGAATTGCGTCAAGTCAAACTTCATCTTTTGTTATTGTAACAAAATTGTTAGAATCGTAACCATGAGTTTGCAAATCCTGGGCCTGTTTCTGGTTTCGGGGACAGCCGCGGTTGTTGGGAATGTTTTGCTTAAAGCCGGGATGAACCAATTGAAAGACCTTAATCCGTCGATAATTACTAACTGGCAAATAGTTATTGGATTTCTTTTATATGGCCTTAGTTCAATTCTATATTTAAAACTTCTGGCATTTCTTGAAGTCACTAAAGTTTATCCGCTTTTAGTGGCCTACATGTTCATCGTTTTATTACTTCTCGGGACACTCTTTCTCAAAGAATCATTAACTCTGACCAAGGTTGCCGGTATGGCGATAATTCTCCTGGGCATTTTTCTTTCCTCAAAATAATATGGCTAAACCTTCCATTTCCGTCTTCTTCCCCTGTTACAATGACGCCCGCAGTATCGGCAAACTTGTTTTTCAAACAAAAAAAATCTTACCCGACCTGACTGATAATTTCGAAATTATTGTCGTCAATGACGGCAGTAAAGATAATAGTCTGGATGTCCTGCGTAAGGCAAAAAAGAAGGTTCCGGAGCTAGTAATCATTAATCACACTAGAAACCGCGGCTATGGCGGAGCTTTAAAAAGCGGCTTTGCTACCGCCTCTAAAGACTTAATTTTTTACACTGACGGCGACGCCCAGTATGACGTCGGAGAATTACCTCTACTCTGGCATTGTCTGGCACCGGATATCGATATTGTTAACGGAATAAAAATAGAACGCCGGGACGATGGAGTTCGGGTCCTGGCTGGCAACGCCTACCGTTCTTTTGTCCGTAATCTCTTTGACCTACCAATATATGATGTCGACTGCGATTTCCGACTCATAAGACGACGGGTTCTTAAGGGAGTAAAACTAACCCTTAATTCGGGAGCAATATGTCTTCAACTGGTCAACGAGCTAAAAAAACGGGGGGCAAAGTTTAGGGAGGTCTCCGTTCATCATTACCCCCGGCGTCACGGCAATTCCCAATTCTTCAAACTAAAACCGGTTTTACTAAGCCTTTGGGATCTTTCTCGCTACCGGCTATTTTCTCAAAAAACCTAGCTCTTCCAGTTTCTCAATAATCTTTTGCGCATTTTGCTCAGGAGAGCTTTTTTCTGTTTCAACCACAATATCCGGAGTTTTAGGCACATCATAAGGATCATCTATACCGGTGAAGCCCTTGATCAGGCCTTGCCTAGCCTTGGCGTACATTCCCTTGATATCACGTTTCTCGCACACCTCTAACGGGGTGTTGACATAGACCAAAACAAAGTGATCTGGCCCGATTAGGTTTCGGGCCTGATTTCTGACATCTTCGTAGGGGCTAACAGCGGCACAAACAACGGCGCCATGGTGCCGGACTATTTCCGAGGCCACAAACCCAATCCGTAAGATGTTCGTTTCCCGATCTTCCTTGGAAAAACCCAAGCCTTTAGAGAGGTGGGTGCGGACAACATCGCCGTCCAGAACGGTTACCTGCCGGCCCTTTTCCATGAGTTTTAAGGTTAAACTTTCGGCAACCGTAGATTTCCCGGCTCCGCTTAAACCGGTAAACCAAATACAAAAACCCTGGCGGTATCTTGGTGGGAAGTTTCCGGCCAAATCTTTTGCCACCTCTGGACGGGTAAACCATTTAGGCAGAAGCTTTCCGCGGGCCAAATAATCCTCCCGGACCTTTGTCCCGGACAGTGATTTTACTTTTTCCCGGGGAGTCACTTTGCTTGCCTCCTCAAATTTATCTTTATCGGGAATGTAAACCAATTCTTCCGAGGCAACAATTTCGACGCCGATTTCTGCGGCAAAAGACTGCACCAGTTTTTGGGCGGCATACGGCCCGTAAAAATCCTCTCCTTGGGAATTTTTCCCCGGCCCGGCATGATCCCGGCCCACAATAAAATGGCTGGCGCCAAAGTTGCGTCTGATAATTGCATGCCACACAGCTTCCCGCGGGCCGCCCATGCGCATAGCTAAAGGCAACAGGCTTAAAACCGCCCCGGCTGGGTAATGTTTATCGGCCAAAGCTTTATACGCCCGGACTCTGGTAAAGTGATCCACATCCCCAGGTTTAGTAATCCCGACAACCGGATGGATTAGAAGGATCCCCCCCACCTTTTGCGCCGCGCGTTTAGTTAATTCCTCATGGGCCCGGTGCATGGGATTGCGGGTTTGAAAAGCCACTACCTTTCGGTTTCCCATGGCAGCCAAAAGCGCGCGAACTTCAGCCGGCGTCCGGCGCAGTTCCGGAAAGTCACTATGCGCCGGAAGACTGACGGCTTCGATCGGGCCGGAAAGATTAACTTTGCCCCAGAACCTCATTTCTGCCACCAAAGGATGCTTTGAGTCGGTAGTGCCATAAACCATATTCGCCTCGCGGGCGAAATCCCAGCCGAACATTTCGGTGATTTTCATTACCGCCACCGGCAAATTCTTGGAATTACGCAGCACTACCTTCTGTCCGATTTGCAAACCGCTTATATCGGCAACGGGCAAAGTTACGGGGATAGGAAAGACTGTTCCGTCGGCCAGCCGCATCTTTGCCAGAACACTTTGGTAATCTGCCCGGCCCATGAATCTGTCCAGTGGAGAAAAAGCCCCGGTCGCCAATAGTTCCAAATCGCACATTGACCGTTCTGATATCTGAATTGAAGGAAGATTTAGGTTGGCGGGTAAGACGGCGATTAAATTAACCAATTTGCCTCCGTAAGGAGAAATTAAATCCATGTCAGAATTATATCTGCGGCAACCTTATGATACAATATTTTGGCATGAAATTGCCCGGCTTTGTAATAATCGGCGGCGAAAAATGCGGGACAACATTTTTGCACCAGTGCCTCATGGAACACCCGGAAATTTACATGCCGCCCGACGAAATTTCCTTTTTTGAAGATCCAGATTACCACCGGTCTACCG
>CAYJLJ010000066.1:0-4117 GCA_964371135.1 uncultured Gammaproteobacteria bacterium
CGCTTCCGACCGGCAGGTCACTCTTAGCGGCATAACGGCCAACGTCACTGCCATGGAGATGATAATTAACCGTCTGACGGCCGCAAGAGAGGAAAAAAAATACCGGGATATCACAATTTCCGGTCTACGGGAAACACCCTCAGAATTAAGTTTTTCCATAAGTTTGAAATATGAAGAACAAAGTTCAAATTGATCCGGCAAAAATTCGCCCGTATCTCTTTTATCTGGTTATCTTTTTTGTTCTGGCCGTTGAATCAGGTCTGCTTATTTTTATTGGCTGGCCGGCCGTCGGCCGGATTTTTGAGGCCAAGGAGAAGTTGGCGGCAGACACGGCTGAAACTGAGAATTTGAAGTTTCTGGTTTCCTCTATTTCCCAATCTGATGAGGCTTCTCTGAACAGTTTTGTGGACCTGACCCGCGCCGCTTTGCCCGACGAGAAAAAGACGGGGGGTGTCATCCTGGGTTTAATCCGGCTGGCATCCGGTTCCGGGGTTGCCGTCAATAATCTGGAATTTTCTCCGGGCCTGGTCTCTACCGGCTCCGCCGCCGTTGTTTCCGTGGTTAACGAAGGCACCTTGGGCAACGGTGTTTTATATGTTCCCGCTTCACTGGGGGTGACAGCCGGTTTCGGCAGCCTGGCAAATTTTCTGGAGACTCTGGGCAATTCCAGTCAGTTAATCGGGGTAAAAGAAGTTGACTACAGTCAGGCAGGAAGCAAGGCGGAAGCAAAATTGGGTCTGGAAATATATTATCAGCCTCCAAAAACCGGAGCTGTCAGCTGGAAACAGGTCAAACCTCTTACTCCCGGCGAGGCGGAACAAATCAATTCGTTACCTTCAAAAGATATTTTCACGATTGGGCCAGAACAACGTTGACCCGCTGATTAGTTTTTACCGCGAGGATTCTGACAAGGTCGCGAACGGCTTTAATGATCCGGCCGCCCTTACCGATGACTTTGCCCATGTCTGTTTGCGCCACGGTCAAAGTGAGAACAACGAATCCTTCCTGATCCGTCACGGTGACGCCCACTTCGTCGGGGCTGTCAACAATTTGCTTAATCAGATATTCAAGGAACTCTTTCATTTGGAATTTTTCTTGAGAAGACCGGCCACGGTCGGTGTCGGTTTAGCGCCGACGGAAAGCCAATAGCTTAGGCGGTCACTTTTCACTGTTAACTTTTTGCTTTTAGTTTCAGCATGGGGATTATAGCTGCCCAAAATTTCCACGGCTTTCCCGTCGCGTTTAAGATGTTCATCAATAACGATAAGCCGGTAAAGCGGACTTCCGGTTTTTCCGACTCTTGATAGTCTTAGTTTTACTGCCATACACCTATTTTACTTTGTTATTGAATCTAATGCAATCCTTGCGGCTTCCTGTTCAGCTTCCTGTTTGCTTTTTCCCACGCCGCGGCCCAGCTCGTCTTCGCCGGCAGAGACGGTCACGGTGAAGATTTTGGCGTGATCCGGACCGGTTTCCCGGATGACCTTATAAACAGGCGGCAGCTTTTCCCTATTTTGGGCAAGTTCCTGAAGCCGGCTCTTGTAGTCATAGATGCTCTGGTCATTTTTGAGGCTCTCAATTTGAGAAAAAAGGTGTTTGTCCAAAAAAACCTTGGCGGAGACCAGCCCCGAATCAAGATAAATCGCTCCCAGGATTGCTTCAAAGGTGTCGGCCAGAAGGGACAGGTTTTCCCGTCCCCCGCCCTGCTCTTCGCCCCGGCTCATAAGGAGGAACTGACCGAAATTGAGCTGTTTTGCGACTTTTCCCAGAGTTTGCGTCCGGACGATGGCGGAACGAAGATTGGTCAGTTTCCCCTCGGGGAAATCGGGAAACTTTTTGAAAAGCTCGGTGGAGCAAAGCAGGGACAAAACACTGTCACCCAGGAATTCCAGACGCTCATTTGATTGCCTGGTGTTGGGGTCTTCATTTAAAAACGACCGATGGGTCAGGGCTTCCCTGAGAAGGTTTTTGTCGGTAAAAACTGTTCCGAGAATTTTTTCCAAAGCATCCAGATCCATATGCTAATCTTTTTGGTCTTCAATATAATCCAGAATGTCTCCGACAGTGTTAAATTCCTTGACATTTTTAAATTCGAGGCTTAAATCCCGTTCCAGCCGGCCCAAAAGATCGGCAATTTCCAGATCGGTGGCGTTAAGTTCCCGGCGCAGATTTGCCTCCGGAACGACATGTTTGTCCTCTACTCCCAGGTTTTCGGCGATCAGCCGCCTGGTTCTTAAAGGGGAAACAAGAACTTTGCCCAGGGCTCCGTTAACAAATGCCGGAGAGTTGTCTCCGCCGAATTCTTTGGCCAGCTCCACTGCTTCATCAAGGATGGCTTTTGACGGTTCAACGGGGGAAACCAGCAGTTCATAAACGCCCAGTCTTAAGATAGCCAGATCAACGGGATTAATTCTTTCGACAGAAAATTCCGGGGCGCTTTCCGTAATGACCTTGTCAATTGTTGAAAGGTGGTCAGCAATCTTTCCGGCCAAATCACTGCCGCCCTTCTGCTTATGAAAGCTTGAAGCAAACAAGTCCTGAACGGCTTTTTGGCGGGCAACATGGCGGGGGTCAAGAGCAGTTTTCATTAATCGGTTGGCATTATCGGGCGCCGCAAAATCGGCAAGTAGTGTGAGACAATCTTGGTTTGCGGCAGTTCGGGCAGGTCAGCAGATTGGCAACTTTCAGGGCAATTGAAGCCCGTCTCTTTCCCTGGCGTTTATGTGATAGCCGGCGTTTTGGTAGTGGTGTCATCTTAGTTATTAGCTGTATTTATTTTACTTTTCTCAAGGAGTTCCCGCAAGAGAGGAAAACTTTCCGGCCGAGCAGTGACTTCAGATGCAAGTTTGTTGGCCTTTTCAATTAAATCCAAATCGGAGAAATCGGCAATTTTAAGGTCCCAGCGGCCATGCTGAGCCGTGCCAAAGCGCTGTCCCGGGCCGCGAAAACGCAAATCAACTTCCGCCAGTTCCATGCCGTTATGCATTTTTTCCAGATTTTTAAGTCTTTTAATCGCCCCTTCTGACTGGTTTTCTGTAAACAACAGACAATAGGACTGTTTATCTCCCCTTCCCACCCGTCCCCGTAGTTGATGTAGTTGCGCCAAACCAAATCTGTCAGCGGCTTCAATAACCATAATAGTAGCTGTGGGAATATCAATGCCAACCTCGACTACTGGGGTCGCAACCAAAATATCTGTCTTTTGTTTTCGGAAACCCTCAAGAGTTTTATCTTTTTCTTTAGGTTTCATGCGGCCATGCAGCAATCCAAGTTGTAAATCGGGAAATATTTCTTTGGAGAGATATTCATATTCGGTTTTGGCTGACTTTACGGTTTGGAGAGTTTCTGATTCCTCTATAAGCGGACAGATTATAAACGCCTGGGACTTTTGCTTTCTGATCCAGTCATAAGCGGCGGCCCTTTTTTCTTTGGGGACCACCCAGGTTTTGATCGGGAGACGGTTAGCCGGCATTTCGTCAAGAACTGACAGGTTCAAATCGCCATATAAAGTCAAAGCAATGGTTCGGGGAATGGGAGTTGCGGTCATGGTCAAAACGTGAGGGTTAATCCCCTTCTCGGCCAGTTTCGCCAGTTGAGACACGCCAAATCTATGTTGTTCGTCAATGACGATCAGGCCGAGTTTGGCAAAATTTAAGTTATCACTTAATAAAGCGTGAGTTCCCACAACAATATCACTATTCAAATAGTCTTTCCGGCTGCCGGTGGCAATGCCGACACTGGTATTTAGCCGGGAGAGCAAAGTAGAAAGCGTCTGATAGTGCTGGTTGGCCAATATTTCCGTCGGAGCCATGAGAGCCGCCTGATAGCCGTTTAACTTTGCTGCCAGCATGGCGATGGCGGCAACGACCGTTTTACCGCTGCCGACATCGCCCTGGAGCAGTCTGTTCATGGGTTTATCTGAAGCTAAATCAAGATAAATTTCACTAATAACCTTCTTCTGGGCGGCGGTGAGTTCGAAAGGAAGATTTGTCGTAAAAGTAGCCAGTTTGTCCCGGACTTCTACTATTTGTAATTTATTGCCAACTTTCTTGCTATCCAGTTCATTACGACGAACTCTGGCTTGAACTTGGGCCATAAGCAGTTCGTCAAAAGCCAG
>CAYJLJ010000067.1:0-4075 GCA_964371135.1 uncultured Gammaproteobacteria bacterium
CAAGAATTTCCGTTTCAATGGCAATGGTTTCCAGACCGGCCCGGGCAAGCAGGCTGACATAGTTGTTTAAAAGCAAGTTGGGCGCCGCCACCAGAAGAACATTGACCTTGTCCGTGTCACCCTCTTCCTGCGCTCCGGCAAGGACCTGGTGTTTCAAAACGACGTCAGGAAGCGGCACCGGAATATATTGTTCTGCCTGCCAGCGGATCGCTTCCGCCATTTCCTGCTCGCTCATTTTTGGCATTTCAATCACCCGGGTGTAAACCTGGGATTCGGGGAGATTAATGATGACCTGGCGGCTGCCGCATTGGCTGTCTTTAACCACTTTTTTAATCGCCTCAACTTTCGCGTCATTCGTTTCCAATTCATTGCCGCCCGGCCCGGGAGCGGGAACCCGGGCCATAGCCGAAAGATTAAACTTGCCCCCCGCGGCGGGAGAAAGCTGAACAAGTTTAATTTGTCTGGAGCCAATATCCAGACCAAAATGATTTTGAAATTTCAACATTTTAATTTTTAACTATCGCTCCCCGGGAAAAAATGGCGTAATCAAATATTGCCGGCAATGTCGGCGGGGTTTTAACCACCTGACACCTCTTAACCGTTCCGTCAACCATCGTAGTTTTCGCCTCAACCGTTGTGTAGTCAGTGGGCATATTTACCCGGCTTTTTCCGGCAGTCAAAGCGCAAACGGTTACCGGAGTCGCGCCGTATAAAGATTTAATCCGTAAAAATTTATCCAAATTCACATAGGGCACATCTCCGGAGCAATAATCATAACCGGACACCGCGCATGCGGCCGGACAATTGCTGGAGTCAGAAGCGGCAAACCCGGCCGAAAAACTATTTGTCAGCGCGGACCCGCTGGGGTTATAGGCATAACGGGTGACAAGATTGTCTTTGTCCAACCTTATGATTTCCAGAGAAGACGCGCCCTTCCAAAAGAAATTAAACGTTTTCGTATTGGGATTAATTGATCCCAAACTAATCTGGGCAACATCATCTTTGGCAATATTTGAAATAACAACAGTATTGGCGGTTGCCGTGCAAACTTTATAACTGAGATCGCTCACGTTTACAGAAGAAAGATTTAGTCCGGTTGGATGATAATTACAGTCAGTAACCGCGGAGGTGTCAAGAACGCTTAACGCGTATTGTAACCCGGCTTCGCAGGCGGCGAAGGCTTTGGTGCCGGAATCAACATAGGCCACCTGTTTAAGATCGGAAAGCGACCGGGAAGCCGTGGACAAACCGATTGTCAGCCCCATCAAAGACAAGAGCAGAACCAGCACCATTATTTGTCCGGATTTTGCGGTGTTATGTCTATACATACTACTTATACATAGTACTTAATACCCCGGCTGCCGTCTAGTACTCTCTTGGCACAAGGGTGTCATTTAAAACAACCCGGGGGCAAAATTCCGGCGAACTCATGGCCGGAGCCTGAACCGTCAAAGTGACGACCGCCGGATGACCGCTGTCAATTGCGGCCGGAGTAACCACAAATCCGGATCCGATGGCGGCCAAATCACAGTCAGGGTCATTCAAAACCTGAGCAATTCCCACGCTGTTTTGCGTAAAAAAAGTTGTTACGGAACCAACAGTTTTGGAAAATGTTCCGTTAATATTGGCGGTATAGATAATGGTTCCCGAAGAATTATTAATTGTCAACGTAGAACCGGAAAAAGTTCCCGTGATGCTGCCGCCTTTATGCATTTCCGAGGTTATATCCTGCATAATCCGGCTGGCGGTTTGGCGCAGTTCGGTTTGAATTTTAATCTGATTGGAATTTCGCATCATCGAAAGAAGAAAAGCGGTTCCTGCCAACATTAAGATTCCAAAAATACCAATAACCACGAGAGTTTCGATCAAAGTAAAACCTTTCATTAATAATTGTAATAATAGGTAACCGAGCTCACTTTTTCACACAGCTGCTTATCCTGCCAGGCCGCGAAACTTTCCACTTTAATTTGAGGCCCCGTCACAGTCAGGATCACGTTTTGAATCATGCCGGGAGCCCCGGACACGGGCGACCCGGCCGCCGGGCATAAGCTGATGGCAGACGAAAGGCAATCGGCGCCGGCCAGACACGTGGCCGAACCCAAATCACCGCTGCTCCAGCAGCCGCAGGCGCCGGAATTGGCTTTTGAGGCTAAACCCACCCACAGATTCGTCTGATAATAGCCTCTGACCCTTTCGAGATTCTGTTCCACAAAGCCTGTGGCCATGTTGCGAAGCCGGGCAGAATTTGTCAGCGACATGATTTGTGTCAGCAGACCCACAATGGCCGTGGCCACGATGGCCAGAATCATCAGGGCCAGGATCGCTTCAATCAGAGTCATACCCCTAGTTGAGCGCATATATTTGACTAATATTCATGCCGTTGCCTTTAATGACTACCGTTTTGGACACTGCCGCGCGCCGGAAGATTACGGTCACTTCTGACGCCGCGGACATGCCAATCTGGGGCGGAGTGGCGTCAGTACAGGCAAAAAACGATCCTGGGGCGCAGCCGCCGCACTGCGAAGCCCCATAGGCAGATAAATAGGGGTTGGCAAAACAGAGAACCACCGATGTTGCCGCCGCCGGGTTAGCTATCGACAGACTGACACCGGCGGGCAAGGTCACCAAATTGCCGTCAACAATATAGTGAGCGGGATCGGCGCTGCCAAAGCTGGCTGTTTTAAAATTAACCCCGCTTCCGCCGTTGGCAGCTTTGTTTTGCGCGGCCCGTAAATCAGAAATAAAGTTGCGCTGAGCGTCAGAGACCGCCTGACTCGTGTTGAAATCCCTGATTCCGAAAAAGGCCAAAGATCCAATAAAAGCCATAACCGCCACGGTGATCAGAAGCTCGATCAGGGTGTAAGCCCGAGAATTTGAAGAAAATTTTTTGACCATAGGGCAGCAAAAACGGTTCCGAAAATTAAAAACGGTCCTAAAGCTATTGTGGCAGAAAGTTTCGTCCGGCGCAACGCCAGTAAAATTACGGCCACAATTCCACCGGAAACAAAACTCATCCATAATCCTACCAAAACGCCCGGCCAACCCAACAGAAGGCCCATTAAAAAAGCAAATTTGACATCGCCAAAACCGAGGCCGCGCTGCCGCGTTAAAAGAAAAATTGCCAGAAAAAAACCAGCAGCGACCAAACCGGTAATTCCGCTCCAACTTAAGAATCTTAAGTCACCTAAGTTTCTTAAAATACTTAAAATAACCCCCGCGGCGACCATTTCATCCGGAATCAGACCGTAAATAAGGTCTGAAAAGAAAATCACAATCAGACAGGAAGCGATACCAAGCAGTAGAGGGTTGGGGCCGATCAGAGCAAAAGCGACGGCTGTTACCAGTTCAACAACCGGATACTGGATAGAGATATTTTTGTGACAATACCGGCATTTGCCGCGCAAAAAGATATAGGAGAGTAGGGGAATGTTGTCCCGCCAAGTCAAAGTATGCTTGCAGCCAGGACAGATGCTCCTTCCCTGCCAAAACTTTGGGGCTTTCGGATCATTAAGCCGCCAGATCAGGACATTAAGAAAACTGCCAAAAATCAGGCCGAAAGTTGCTAAAAAGATTGCCATAGTATTTTGTCATCGCAATGACACCACATTCATGATACCAAAAACCCCGCCTCTTCGGCGGGATTTTCCCGGTTCTTTACTCGCGCGAGTAAAGAAATTATTGTGGAGTAACACAAGCACTGGTTAAGAATCCACCGGTGTTTTGCGTCGTGACGTTCCAAAAGCTGTTAGCTCCGGCAACCGCTTCCTGACCGACACAGAGAGTAAACATGTTCGTACTCCCGCTCTGTGAATAGCTGTAAGACCCAACCAATGACTCTCCACTTGGAGCAGTCGGAACAGACGGAATGTAGGTTGGAGTCAGAGCCGCCAAAGTCGCGGGATAACTGTTAACCTCGGTGAAATAGGCCTGCAAAGCCGTGGCCAACGACCGGACGTCTCCCTTTCTTTTTGTATCTCTGGATTGTTTCTGCACCCGGGTGAAAGAAACGACGGCAATGGTGGAAAGAATCGCAATAACCGTGATAACGATCATCAATTCGACCAGTGTAAAACCT
>CAYJLJ010000068.1:0-3915 GCA_964371135.1 uncultured Gammaproteobacteria bacterium
GCAGTATTCTCCCCGCTTCCGTCTCTGTTTTATCTGTTTTATAGTGGACAGGCTCCCTCGCCGCCTCATGAAGTTCGTGCAGTGAGGGGTTTATCTTTTCCAGGGCCGCTCTTGAATAAAGCCTTGTCCCTCCGGGGGTTATTACCGGCTTAAGCTTTCCCGCTTCGTCCCAGCGGCGCAAGGTTTGAATGGAGACGCCAAGAACCCTGGCCGCATCGCCGATTTTAAGCAGTCCCCCTTTAGTAATTTTACTCACTTTTGCAACTTCTCAGGCTGCTTATTTAATTATGTATTCAGTATGAAGAGATTTGTATAGATTTGTCAAGAAGCAATCGTGAAAAATGACCAGATTTCCTCCACAAGCCAATCCTCAACCTCAATTTTTAATTTCACACTCCCTTTCCGCATGAAATCCCCCTAAAATTCACCCCGACAAAAAAGGAGTCTCCTCAAATGAGGAGACTCCTTGACAAAGAGTCTCCCTTGTGCTACTGTTCATGTAACATAAAAATCATGCCAGCAAAAAATTCTCTTAAACTCTACTGTGAAAATGGTTATTACCACATCTATAACCGCGGTGTGGACAAATGCCCCACTTTCATCGATGATCAGGACTATCGAGTTTTCCTCTCTTACCTGAAAGATTACCTTTCTCTTCCCCAACCCTTAACCCTGGAAGAACTAGCCGCGACCCGACCCCACCTTAACAAAAATTATTATCAGAAAATAACTCTTTTAGCTTTCGTTTTGATGCCTAATCATTTCCATCTTTTGCTTAAGCAAAAGGAGCCTCGCTGCATCGAAGGTTTTATGCGTTCTCTCTTAACCCGGTATGTTAAATATTTTAATAAGCGCCACGGGCGCGTCGGTCATTTGTTTCAAGACGTTTATAAAGGAACTCTTGTCGAAAAGGATGAATATCTTTGGTGGCTAAGCCGCTACCTGCATCGCAATCCTAATAATTTTGGTTATCCATACTCTTCCTACTCCATGTATTTGGGAAAAATTAATCTCGACTGGGTTCACCCCGAAGAAATCCTGGCCCAGGTTAAGGACTATCGAAATTTTGTGGAAGATGATAAAAAGAATCAAGAGGCCCCGGAACTTCTGGCCGAACTCTCCCTGGAAAACGACGATGTTTGGGTTTAACAAGGTTTGGCACTCCTCCGCAAAGAATGACAGAAAGATTGAAGGTTGATTGGAAGCCATTCCCAAAAACAGGATACTATTAATATATAGGGAGATTTGTATAGATTTGGGGCAAATTAAGCTCGAAAATGTAGACATTAGCTTTGACGATAGATGATGGACGATGGAAGATAGTGGTTGAAGATCGTCTAGATTAACAGTTTACCTTCCGGCAGAAGCATTTCCGCCTGAGAGAAATCAGTGAAAACTTCAATTTTGCCGTCATGACAGCGCAAAACCGCCTGGGGAAATTCGAAAACCTTTTTTTCCCCTCCCGGCATCCGGACAATAATCGGATCTTTGTCAATCAGAGTGATGAAATTGGCATGCTCCGGCAAAATGTCAAAATTTCCCGCCGAATTGCGCGATGAAAGGGTCAGGATTTCCCCGTTAAAAATGTCTTCCAGAGGGGAGAGAATATGAAGTGATAAGTTTTGCATTCTGTGTAATCACGATTACGATTCCAGATCTTTCAGTGCTCCAATATACATCAATTTCTCCGCCGGAACCTGGTCAACCGAGCCGGACATGATGTCAGCGATGTCGTTAATGGCTGTTTCCCGTTCAATATAAACGCCTTTGCGCCCCGTGTGAACTTCGGTCGAGAAAAACGGCTGAGTCAGATAGTTGAGAATTTTTCTTGTCCGGGTATACATCAGCCGGTCAGCGGCGGACAGCTCCCCTTCTCCGACGATTGCCACGATGCGGCGCAGTTTGTCATATTTGTCCAGCAGCTGCCGGAACGCCCGCAACATGTCCTGATGCCGGGCGCCGATCAGATTTCTGGATATGGCGGTAGACGTGGAATTTTGCATATCAATCGGCGGATACATTCCCGTTTGGGCCGCCGAGCGCGACAAAACAATGGCCGTGTCCAAAAATGACAAAACGGCGGAGACCCCGGGATCAGAAACATCGTCGGCCGGAACATAAACGGTCTGGACGGAGGTGATGGTGCCGTCACGGGTGGACACCAGCCGGTCTTCAAGCGCGGACACTTCACTTTGCAGGGTGGCCTGATAGGCCTGCTCTGACGGAAGCGTGCCTAAAAGCGTGGCCATTTCGTTGCCGGCCTGGACAAAGCGAAACATATTGTCAATAAAAAACATCACTTCATTGCCCTGATCGCGGAAATATTCCGCCATGGTTGTCCCCGCCAGTGCCACGCGGTATCTCACGGCCGCGTTTTCGTTCATTTGGCCCAAAATCATGGCCGTCCGGTCCATCACCTTGGCTTCGCCCAGCCGCACAAAAAGCTCCTGGCCTTCCCGGATCCGCTCCCCAACTCCGGCAAAAACCGCGACGCCTTTATGTCGAACCGTAACGTTGTGCATCAATTCCGTCAGCAAAATTGTTTTGCCCACCCCGGCTCCGCCGATAAACCCGGTTTTCCCGCCCCGCAGAAACGGAGTGAGAAAATCAATTGCCTTAATCCCTGTTTCCAAAATTTCATAGCCGCCGGAAATTGAGGTTAAAGAGGTTTTTTTCTGATAAATCGACCTTTTTGTCTCAAATTTCACCGGTTCCCCGCCATCCTGGGCCTCCCCAAAAAGATTGACCACCCGGTTTAAAAGTTCGTTGCCCAAACCGATTTGCAGTTGTTCATCGGTGCCGCAAACCGTGTCCCCCCGTTTGATTTTTTTGTTACCTTCTGAGAGAATAATACACATTGTGATATCTTCTGACTGGTAGTAAACCTCAATACTGGCCCCGGAATTGTCAGGGCAAACCAGAAGTTCCGCCCTGGCCGGTTTGGCCTCTGACGTAATTTCCACCGCCACCACTTGCCCCTTCACCTGGACAATCTTACCATTCACAACCTGTTTAGCATCCTTGGCCATACTATTTAGTATAACTAATTAAATTCCAAATTTCGCGTGTTTTCTTGCCAGAAATCCCAGGGTCAACTCCAACACCTTTCCCTCCAATTTCTCTCTCTGCTGAAGACGCAGCACCTGTTTTTGGCTGTCAATATAGTCCTGCGCCCGGGACTGGGTCGAATCCATCATTAAGAGGCGGGAGGCCGTCCGGGCCAGTTCCGCTTCCAAAAAAGCCTGTTCCAAAAGAAGGCGCATGATCTGGCTTTCAAAAAAATCCAGCATTTTGGGCGCTTCCGGCTCCAGAATCGCTGCCGAAACGGGCTTATTCGCCTTTTTAATGGCCGTCAGGTCGCCGGTAATGTCAAAAGCCACCGGCGTTTGGGTCGCCACAGTCTTAAACTGCGGATAATAGATCCGGACATTGTCATAGCCTTTCAATTTTTCCGCCGCCCGGGACAGTTCGGCGCTGCGGGGCAAATCTCCCGGCAAAATTATGATTTCATAAGGCTTGTGATAATTTTGGGAGACCAGAATTTCCGCCCCGCTGCGGCCGATGAGAAGCAAGTCTCCCTCATCCCCCTGGCCGCGAAAAAAATTGACCATCTGCGTTTCCAGATGCAAAAAATAGCCGTGATTGGAAAAAAGCATGACATTTAGTTTGGGCTTGCGCTCGGGTTTTTTCTTAAAATCAAACAGGCTCGCGGCCGCCCGGACCTCATGAAAGGCCGCCGCCAACTCCACGGCAAAAAGGCGGTTGCGCTCGATTTTCACCCGGATGCGGTTAAGCCGGGAAACCGCCAGCTCACAATAGGACTCCGCCATCACCCGGATCGTTTCCCCGGTTTCAATGTTTTCCTGGACGGGATTAAGAAGAGCGATCATATTTCACTCCCGGATAAGCGGCTTC
>CAYJLJ010000069.1:0-3552 GCA_964371135.1 uncultured Gammaproteobacteria bacterium
CCGAAGGCGATCACACCAAATCCTGCGCCGATTTCCACCAGCGAGGGGAAGTAGGAGGTGTAAGCCACCGTCGCTTCGCCCGGCAGGTAGGAGACAACCACCAGGAATCCGGCCAGGTTGATGTCCCAGCGATAGGCGATCACGCCGCCCACCACCATCGCCAGCGCGGCCATCCGCCAGAAGCGGTTCTGGCGCGTCCCCTGTTTGAGCAGGAGGATCATCGGGACAATTGCTCCGAACAGGATCTCAACGATCCAGAAGTTGAACGAGAGCGGGCCTTTGGTCATCACATCGAGTCCCTCGCTTCGTCCGGGCTGGTACGTGTAAGTCATCGCCAGCCAGTCCCAGGCGCGGAAGTAAAGATAGGCCACCAGCGCCCAGCCGACGAAATGCGCCACGCGCTCCAGCAAGGCGTCATTGATCCTTGCTTTCGGAGTCAGGCGCGCGGAGAGCATCGAAGCGAAGACCGTCAACGAGATGCCGCCCACGAGGGCCGAGAACATGAACAGCGCCGCCATTTCGGGTTTGTACCAGAACGGACGCGCCTTGAGCACGCCGTACATCGCACCCAGCGAGGATTGGTGAAGCATCGAGAGGCCCAGCCCGGCGATGGCTAGGTAAGGGGCGTAGTGATGAACGTGTCCCATCTTCGCGGCGATCTTGGGGAAGCGTTTACGCAGCCATTCGAAGTTCGCGAGGATGGGCATGCTTTCAAACACAAGCACGGTCAGGTAAAGTATCACGCACATGGTCACTTCCCACATCAGGGAGTGCTTGTTCCAATAAACCAGTGCATGCCAGAAGCGATCCGGGCGGCCGATGTCGAGCAGGAGCGCGAGCATTGCCATCGAGTAGCCGATCAGGCCGATAAAGGTGGCGGTGCGGGCCACCGGTTCGTAGCGTTTCAGGCCAACAAGATAGACCACCGCGCACAGGCTGAATGCGCCCGCGCTCAACGCAATGGATGACAGGTCAATTGTGATCCACAGCCCCCACGGCACCAGGTCGGTGAGATTGGTGATGGCCAGGCCTTTCCAGAAGATCAGGATGCCGCTGGTCAGGCCGATGGCGAGCAGGAGGCCGAGCAAGCCCAGCCAGATCAGCCAGGAATTCATGGCAGGCAGTTTCGCGCGCAGTTTGGCGATCATGCTTGCACCTCCACATCCATCTCTTTCGGGTCGGCGGGCAGATAGTAGACGCGCGCCCCGGTGGCAAGGTCATCTCTTAGCCGGTAGGAAACATGTTCCTTCAAAACCAGGCTGACGAGTGAATTTTCATCGTTCAGGTCGCCGAACATGCGCGCACCGGTGGGGCAAACGTTCACGCAGGCGGGTGTGGCATCCGGGTCCAGGCCGGGAGTAAGTCCCAACTCCAGGCCGCGGTCAATGCGGTGATAGCAGAACGAGCATTTTTCCGGCACGCCGCGCGGCCGGCGCTCGACTTCGGGCGATCCCCACTCCGGCACCACCGGGTTTTTGCCCTCGAATTTTTCCCAGTTGAAGACGCGCGCCTGGTAGGGACAAGCCACTTCACAGTAGCGGCAACCGATGCACTTGTCGTAGTCCATCATCACGACGCCGTCAGCGCGGTAGTAGCTGGCGCCCACCGGGCAGACCTCCACGCAGGGGGCCTTGGCGCAATGCATACATGGGCGGGCAATGTAGACCTTGTGTCCGCCGACTTCGCCGGTTTCGGTTACCACGTTCCAATGGTTTTCCGGGGCGGTGTCGTTGTGGGCCTGACAGGATAGGGTGCAATAACCGCAACCTATGCATTTGGACTGGTCAATGACCATGACCCATTGATGTTCCCCGGCCGGGGCGGAACTGGAGGCCTGCGCGTTTTTCACGAGGCGGCTTCCAGCCACCGCCGCCGCGCCGACGGCAGTCAGTTTCAGGAATTCACGTCGGGAGAATTGGATATCAGTCATGGTGTTCCTCTTCGTGCTGGTGTTTGGACACGCGGTGATAAAAACGTTCCAACCAGGGCGCCAGTACCATACCGGCGGCCAGCCCCACCAGTCCCGCGAGACCGGCATATCCAACCGGGCTGACCGGGGTCGGTTCATTCGTGACCGGCAGGGTAGACACCTGGACCGGGGTGGGTCCGGGGGTGGGAGTCCCGCCGGCCTCTTCAATCTTGATGGCCGCCGCCGCCACCGATTGTCCCGGGGCGTGCATTTGGGTGGAATGGCATTTGTTGCAGGTTTCCAGCGTGGGGATGAAACTGTGATCGGGCGCTTTGTGGGCGTCGGCAAAATCCACATTGGCATCCGCAATGCCCACATTGAAACCAAGATGGCAATTGACACAGGTCACACCCGCTTCCGCATGTTTGGAAGACGGGAAGTTCTGCATCGCGTCCTTGTGGCAATTCTGGCACAAGGAGGAAGCATCCTCTGTCATGGCGACGCCTTCCACGGTCTTCATGCCGGCCGAGTGTGGATTGTGGCAGACTGAGCAAGTCATGGCGCGCTGGTAATGCGCGCTCATCATCCAGTTGTTGCTGGCAAAGCGGGAATCACTGTGACATTTCCCGCACAGATCTGTTGATTTGTCCACCGGCATATTGTCGGTCGGGTGATTGGCTGGCACCGGGTTGTGACAGGCCAGGCAGGTGACGCCTTTGGATTCCGAAATGCCGGTGGCCGGATCGTAGCCGGTGTTATGGCAGATCAGGCACGCGCCCGGTTTGCCCTGTTCCTCCCACGCTTTCAGGAAGACCGGGTCGTCCCCGGCTTGTCCGTGCAGGCCGGATTGCCAGGACATCTGGTAATCGGCGTGACAGCCCGCGCAGGCTTGTTCGCTTCCCCGCGGGGTTGGCGCGGGCGGGGTGGCATCCTGGGCGTTGGCGGCCATCAATGTGCCGCCCGCGGCGACCAGGGCGAAGATCAGGGCAATGGTGAGACGTTTAAATCGCGTAAACATGGGGTTTCTCCTCCTCATTAAGAATGAACGGGGCTGGGAATGGGCGCCTGGTGGAAAACCTGGCAGTCCAGGCATTCTTCGCGCAAATAGCCGTTGGGCAGGCGGCGCGCCTGCCAGCACGGCTCTGCAGAATTGAAGGAAACGCATTCGCTTCTATTCTTGGCCGGGCAGTTTTTGACATCCCAGCATTGTGGCTTCTCAACATCCGCTGGCGCGGGCATTTGCATGGCCTCCTCCTGCCAGCGGACATCCACTCTATGCAGGATGTAGACCGCCAGCAGGGTGATTGCAATTGGGATCGCCAGTCGCAGGATCAGTCCGGTCAGGACGGCGAGGGTGGAATAAAGCCATTGCATATCCACCTCACTATCCGTAACGGCGGTGGAGTTCGCGACCGCGCACCAACTCGCCGAGCAGGAGAAGCAACCCAATGGGCAGGATCAATCGGAGGGCGAACAGTACAGCAACGGTTTCGAAGGCGTTCATGGCATTCTCCTTTCTGTGAATCTCTTTTCCTTTTACTTCGCTCTCAGTGTAGGCTATTCGGGTCAAGGAGTAAATTCGGGTCTCTCCCCATCTTTTTTCGGCGCTCAGGCGAATCCCCCACGCGCAAATGTGGGGATGC
>CAYJLJ010000070.1:0-415 GCA_964371135.1 uncultured Gammaproteobacteria bacterium
CCGCATAACGGGTGCCCAAAGCTTTAAGAAAACTGTCTATGGCCCGTTCCTGTGTTTGTTTAATATGAAAATTGAAATGGTTTTCCATTAGGGTATAGCAGATTAACTGAATAGAATCAGAAAAGTTCTTTAGTTTTAGTAACTTGAGAGCCTTATCTTTTTCTACTCTGGTAGATTCTTTTGAGCCTAAAAGAGCATTAAGAGCCGACGTATCTTTTGGGAGGAGATAGTTTTTCAGATAAGAAAGAAATACGGCGTAATCCTGTTCATCGAGAAAAATGTTTCTTCTTTCAACGCCGCGATTATAGAGATGATAAAGACCGTTTTCCAGATATTGTTTAATGGAGTTCTTAGCAGCCATAATTCAGTATATAATTATGGATATTACTTGTGCAAGACCTCGTCTTGCACATGC
>CAYJLJ010000070.1:425-3520 GCA_964371135.1 uncultured Gammaproteobacteria bacterium
ATATAGAATAACATAAATTGCATTTTGTGCAAGGGGAGGCCTTGCACATGCTATGCGGCGGCGCTGGATTTTGCGAGACTGCCAGGCTGCCAGATTGGGGGGAGGTTTCTAAAATTCACCACTAAGTCGGTGAATCTGTTAAAATTAACAAATGCCAATACATCTGATTTTTGAAGGCGCGGAACTCACGGGGAAAAGCTATCTTATGTCCCTGGTTTATCAGTTTCTGGAGAAAAAAGACGCCACCTCTGAAAATGTTTTGGACGGCTGCTATTGGATAAATTCGGATATTGGGATCTTCGGAACAGAATACGGCCGGCCAATTATTGATAACTATCTTCAGATGGCACGGACTCTTAAAAACAAAAATCTCCTTTTCGAAAAGCTGCATATCACCGACGCGGTCTATCAAAGGCTCTATAACAACATAACCCCGGACTACACTGATTTGGAAAACAAACTCCAAACGCTTGACTTTAAAATAGTTTTTGTCACCATGCGCGATGATTTGAAACTCGTGGAAAAAAGGTTGGCTGACAGGTTGAAGCTTTACCCGCATTACGGCCGGATCGCCAAAGGCCAGGATTTTTATTTAAAACAACAGGAACTTTACCGCCGGGAGATAAACAAAAGCCAACTGCCCCATCTGGAAGTGGACATGACTGATCTTAATGACCGGACGGAAGAAATCATCAGTTGGGCCCAAAACCATGACTAAATTTAAAGTAACCGGACGTCGAAAAATGGCTGTCCGCTGGAACAATCCCGGAACGGCTCAAAACTACGTTAAGGACCGCTTTGCCGATCCTTTCTGGGCGGCCATGCACCAAAGTGAAGTTCGGGTCGTTAATGCGCTCTTTTTGCAAATTCACCCGGCCCTGATTTTGGATTTAGCCACCGGCCCGGCCCGGGTGGCCCGGGATTTAACCGGATTTGAAAGGGGAATCGCCGTCGATTTCAGCGAAGAAATGTTAAAAGAAGCCGGAAAAACTCTGGACAAACGCTGGACGGTGCAGAAAGAAGACGCATTTAATTTAAGCTTTCCTGACGCGACCTTTGACGCCGTGACTACCTTCCGTTTTCTTCGTCATTTTGCCATTAACGACCGGAAGCAAATCTATAAAGAAATGGCCAGGGTTCTCAAACCCGGCGGCTACCTGGTTTTTGAAGCCCTGGACAGGAATATGGACCGGGCCTTATTTAAGCCCCAATTTACAGGAGCTGCTGATAATTCAATCTATGACGAGCTATACACTGCCGGGGAAATTGAGAGAGAATTGGCAGGAAACGGTTTTAAATTGGAATTTTTAACCCCAAATTCTAACTTTCAGTGGGAAGTGGTGGCCAAACGCGTATAAAGGTCAAGATAATTTTGAGCCATCTGTCTGGCGCTGAATTTCTCTTCGACCCGCTTTCTGGTTGCCTGGCGGGACAGTTGGTCGACCATACTGATTTTTTGGGTTAACTGGGAAACGGAATTTACCAGAAAGCCGCTGACTCCGTCTTCGATAATTTCCGGCAGGGCAGCCCGGTCCCAGGCAACTACTGGCGTGCCGCAGGCCAGAGATTCAATGGCTACTAACCCAAAAGGTTCGTCCCATTGCACCGGCATTAAGGTCGCTTGGGCTTCAGCCAGAAACTTTTTCTTTTCTTCAAAATTAAGGGGGCCAACATAGCGAATTCTCTCATTTAAATAGGGGGCAATTTCCCGGTCAAAATATTGTTTGTCCGGCCCGGTATCCATCCGTGGTCCGGCAATAAGCAGAGTTTTATCAGTGGGTAAGACTGCCTGAATCGCCTGGGCGACCCCCTTGTCAGCAGTAATGTAGCCAAGAAAAGCCAAATATTTTCCGGGCTGGGGCGAATATGGCCATTTTTCCAGAGGCAAACCGTTATAAATAACCGTGCTTTCGGCGGGGTAGAGGCTGGCCTGAAATTGACTCACCACTACCGTGTGGGCCGAAGTTGCGCGGCGTTTCCAGACATGCTCAAAGTAGGGGTGGTACTCCTGCGGCAATGCTTGTTTATAGGTGAACTCGAAAGAGATGGGGTGGTGGACCGTCAGCACCACCGGGGTTGGGATAATTCCCGCCAGATGGCCGGCTACAAACCGGCCATGGTCATGGATAATGTCAAATTCGCGGTAATGGTGAAAAGCTTCCGCTACAGACCACAGACTGTATGTGGTGGAATCCATGTAGCTTCCGTATGGATCGCGGGCCAGGGCGTGGGGCCAGATGGGAACCAGCTTGGCCGAGGTTTTCGAATCGGCGGTGGAAAAAAGGGTTACCTCGTGGCCCATTTTCACCAGTTCTTCGGTTAAGTCAAAAACCACCTGCTCCAAACCGTGCTGGTTAATGGGGGGAACCGATTCCTTAAGATTGGTAATCTGGGCTATGCGCATAATTTTTTTATGAATTTTTCCCGATAGAGATTATATTCCTGATATTTTTTCTCCACCTCTCCCGACCAATGATAGCTCCACATCTGCATTAAAAAATCATGATAGAGCTTTTCGGCGGGAATTTTGGCGCCGGTATCAATATATAAACTTCGCACGCAGCGGATCAGTTCCCGACTTCCGGCTTCAACCAGATCGGGGTGCCACCAGGGCCAATTGGACAGCCAATAATAGTGGCAGGAGCTGATGCCCCGGCGGTAATGGCTGGCTGCCGGAGGATTGGGGTCGGGGGATTTTTGCAGGAGTTGATAGACAAGCTTGGCCAGGTCGTCATATTTTTTCTGCAGGTCATTTCCCAGCCATAAAGGGTAGGGGTTGTTATTTTTGAGATCGGCGGCGGA
Source organism: uncultured Gammaproteobacteria bacterium (assembly GCA_964371135.1). Classification (GTDB taxonomy): domain Bacteria; phylum Patescibacteriota; class Microgenomatia; order JAMCZE01; family JAMCZE01; genus JAMCRP01. Next base: position 3,228 of record CAYJLJ010000070.1, read on the forward strand.
AGTTTGCCAGGTGGAAGCCTTCAGGGAGACTCTTTGTAAAGGAGTCTCCTTTTCAAGGAGACTCCTTTTTAGGGTGTCTGAAATCTTGATAAATTTGAGCCGCTTGCTTTCAAGAATCTCCCGCAGCAGATTAATTCTTTCCGTATAATGGTGGCCGAAAACTTCGGCATCGGAAACGGCGGTAACAATTTGGTCCGGCTTGGTGCGCTTTTCAAAAAATTTAAGAAAAATTTCTCCGGTTAACTGTGCCGGATAGGACCGCAAAATTTCCGTGACGGCCCGGGCGGAAACGT
>CAYJLJ010000071.1:0-208 GCA_964371135.1 uncultured Gammaproteobacteria bacterium
CTGTAATTGTATTCAGGCCGGGGGTCAATGTAACTTTAGTGCTAAAACTGCCGTTTTCATTTAGACTGACGGGTTGATTATTAATTGTGAGAGTTGCGTCAGGGTCGGTTTTGCCGGAGACTTCAATTTGTTCTTCGGAAACAACGGCGTTTTTGGAGGGAGAGTTGAGATTTAATGCCGGGGCGCCCGCATAGCGAAAATAGGAATA
>CAYJLJ010000071.1:218-3501 GCA_964371135.1 uncultured Gammaproteobacteria bacterium
AAACCATATATATGAAAAACAGCACACCCAGAATAAAGACGCCAATACTGGTAAGGGATAATGATGAAAGCGGCGATTTTGGTGTTGGCGGGGCCGGGTTTCTGACCGGCAGGGGAGAAACTTTTTCATTCACCTGGCGGCGGTAAAAGGCCAGGGTGTCATCAACGGGCAGACCAAGAAAGGCAGCGTAATTTTTAATAAAACCTTTGGTAAATGTCCCCGGCGGCAGCTTGGTCAGTTCGTCTTTTTCCAAAGCCACAAGAAATTTCAACCGGATCCTGGTTGCTTTTTCCACTTGCTCAAGGGTCAACTTTTTACGGTTGCGAGCCTGCGAGAGGATTTGCCCCACTGTTGTCATTGCCATTTTGAGAGGCGAAGTATTCGTCAGCGTTTCTAACTAATACATCTCTTGGTTTACTTCCTTCTCCCGGTCCTACTATACCCAATTCTTCCAGAGTGTCAAGGATGCGGGCGGCCCGGGCGTAGCCGATGGAAAGCTTTCTTTGCAGAAGTGACGCTGAGGCCCGGTCATATTGACAGACGATTCTGATGGCTTCATCAACGTGGGGATCCCCGCCGTTTGCCGTTGTTTGCCGTCCTCCCGGACCCGATTTGGTAATGGTTTGCATGCTGGTTACTTCCTCGGTGTACTGCACCGGTTCGCCGCGGCTTTTAAGCCAGTCCACAAGTTTATGGACTTCGGCGTCAGAAACAAAAGCTCCCTGAATTCGGCTCGGTTTGCTCTGGTCCGGGGGGATAAAGAGCATATCACCTTTGCCCAATAATTTCTCCGCGCCGGGAGTGTCAATAATAACCCGGGAATCAATCATGGAAGTGACGTTAAAGGCCAGGCGGGTGGGAATGTTGGCCTTAATCAGTCCGGTTAAGACGTCGACGCTTGGTCTTTGAGTGCTTAGAACCAAATGTATTCCGGTGGCCCGGGCCATTTGCGCCAGCCGGCAGATGGCGTCTTCAACCTCGACCGGGGCAAACATCATAACGTCAGCCATTTCGTCAATTACCACAATCAAATAGGGTAAAGACGTGAACCCGGCCATTTCGTTATAGCCTTCAAGATTGCGGACCCCTACGGAGGCAAATAATTTGTATCGTCTCTCCATTTCCACAATGGCCCATTTAAGCGAGGAAAGAACCTTATCCACTTCCACAATGACCGGGGTTAAAAGATGAGGAATGCCGTTATACAAAGACAGCTCCACCCGTTTGGGGTCAACCATAATCAGTTTCAGTTCTGAGGGGGAATTGCGATATAAAAGCGACGTCAGGAAGGCGTTGATCGCCACGGATTTTCCGCTGCCGGTAGAGCCGGCGATCAAAAGATGGGGCATTTTGGCAATGTCGGCCACTTTGGGACTGCCGGACACATCCAAACCCAAGGCGACGGAAAGTTTGCTCTTGGACTGCTGCATCGCGTCCGATTCCAACATCTTTCGAATAGAAACAAACTCCGGCGAACGGTTGGGAATTTCGATGCCGACCATGCTTCGTCCCGGAATTGGGGCTTCAATGCGCAGTTGTCCGGGAGCAGCCAAAGCCAGAGCCAGATCATTTTGTAAAGTTGTAATTTTTGAAAGTTTTGTTCCCAGGGCAATTTCCAGGGCATATTGGGTGACGGCCGGACCCTGATTGACTTCGGCCACATGAGCGGTGATGCCAAAACTTTCCAGGGTATTTTCGATAACCGTGGCGTTATATTTGATGTCGCCCCGGTCGGCTTTGCCCCCGGCGCTGTCGTTAAGAAGCGAGAGCGGGGGATATTCCCAGATTTTGGCTTCTCCGCCTTCAGAAGGCGGGGTGTTTTGAATCATCTTCGGTTCGTGAGAGCTGATCGGAACCGGGGAGTTTATTTTTGGTCCGCCCGGGGCCTGGACACCGGCGGAAACGGCCGGCTGCAGGTTATCTTTAATAAAAACCGGGGCGGGTTTTTTGCCGGTAATGGAGCCGCGGCGGAAAAAGTTTTTAACCGCGCCGAGAATATCAGAAATAATGGCAATAACCTCTCCCAGAGAAAGATTAAAAAGAATCGTGGCACCAAGCAGGGCCACCAGAAACAGAATAAAGAAAACCACAACGCTGACCGGAACCAGAATATAAATTATTTGAAAAACACTGGTGCCGAAATTGCCGGATTGGGAAAGGCCCAAAAGAGCCACCACAATGAGGAAATAACCCAGAACGGCGTTGGCTTTTGCCAGAGAAATTTTGATTTTGGCAAAAAGAAGAGCCATCTGGACCAGTGTGAAAACCAGAAGAATCCGTCCCCAGCCAAAATAAAGGGAAAAGAGGGCGTTGATCCGGTTTAAAATCTTACCCTCGGGTAATATAAGAGAAACTACCACCAACCCCGCTAAACCAAAAAGGCCCAAAGAAACAATTGAATAAACCGTTTGCTTGCGAAGCTTAAGCTTGAAGGGCGATCGTCGTCGGCTCATCACTAATCAATATATCACAATTTCAGTCATCCTGGAGCGAGTGAAACGAGCGATGAGCAAAGCTCGTGGCTTCGCCGCAAGGATCTATTTTCTCTCGTCATTCTGCGGGTTCAGAGCCGTTATTTAAGAGAAATACATTCTTTAATTGTAATTTTTGAGGCTTCTATCTGTTCGGTAGAGAATTTAATGTTTTTTAAGTAAAATTCTAAAGCCATTAATTTTCTATAGTCAGAAATTTTTTCAGTAAATTCGATTCCTGAAAGATGATCGTTTTCATGTTGGATGACCCTGCCTAAAATTCCATCCGCTTTCATTTGAAATTTTTTTCCGGTTTGATCGTAGGCCTCAATTGTAACTATTTTTGGTCTTAAAACCGGGCCAAAAAGTTGTGCTTTCATTACACAGCCACAACCTTCGTAAATAGTAGACTGTTCCTCTGAGCAATAAATTATTTTTGGGTTAATATAGACTCTAAGTTCATCTGCTTGGTCAGCTGGTCTTGTTTCTGTTTCTCTCGGTTGGGTAACGAAAAGTTGATAATTTTCGCCGATTTGGGGAGAGGCAATTCCAATTAGCCCTCCTTCATGCATTGTTTCAATCAAATCGGTAATTACCTGAGTAAGTTTTGGATCATCAAAATTTTCAATAAAAGTATTAGGGGCTTTTAATAGTGGATTTCCAATTTGAAGAACATCTTTTACCATTGATCGAATAATATCACGGCTAAACAAAAGATTCTATCGCTTCATTTCGTTCGCTCCAGAATGACGAAGAATTTATACCTCCACAATCACCGGTAAAATCAGGGGGCGGCGGTGGGTAGCCTGGAA
>CAYJLJ010000072.1:0-331 GCA_964371135.1 uncultured Gammaproteobacteria bacterium
CGCCTGCTTTGATTAAGTCCTCAACTGAAGATGCTTTAACTTCCGGCACTTCACCAATCTGACCCTTTTGAAAGGTAGTTTCAAAGTTATCCCGGGCATTATCTGCCGCTTCTTTGCTATGAAGTTCGGTTACAATTTGGTGAGCCAGTTCTTTTTTCAAAACCATGGGATTCTCCCCGGCTTTAAGCCGATTTTCCACTTCCAATACTTTTTCTATTGAGATACTGGTTGCCAAGGTAAAATATTGGATAATAAGTTCGTCACGTAGAGACATCGTTTTCCCAAACATTTCTTCCGGCTCGTCTTCAATCCAGATAGCATTTCCCCAGCT
>CAYJLJ010000072.1:341-3446 GCA_964371135.1 uncultured Gammaproteobacteria bacterium
GCCATCAGTGCCTTCAAGAATCGCATTGCTCATGCAAAAAGATTCGCGGTGGTCAAAATCTTTAATTAAGGTACGCCCTGCCTGCATATTAAAAATCTGTTCTGTCCCGCCAATTTGCAGATCGGTTTTTAAATGCCAGATATCATTACCCTGGGCCAAAGGATAAAACGCTTCGGCTAAACTTACGGTTCCACCGTCGTTTAGTCTTTTTTTGATTAATTCCCTGGAATTAAAATCGTTTAAAGAAAAGTGCCTAGCCAATTTAATCACGTCTAAAAATCCAACTTTGTTAAGCCATTCCTTATTATGAAAAATTTTCACTTTAGAAAAATCTAAAAGCTTGCTGGCCTGTCTTTGATATGTCTTCCAGTTGTTTTCAATTTGCTCTTCTGTTAATTGTGGTCGTTCCGTATTTTTATCAGAAGTATCACCTATGAAGGCGGTAAAATCGCCGATTAGCATCGTAACACTGTGTCCAAGTTCTACTAATTTTTGGAGTTTGCGAAGTGGCACAGCATGGCCTAGATGAATTTTTTGGGCCGTTGGGTCAACACCATTGTAAACATTTAATTTCTTTCCAGAGCGCAAAATTTCTTCCAATGCCTTTTTGCTTGGCACAGTTGTTTCTACTCCCCTGGTTAGCAGTTCATCAATTTTGTCCATACTAAACATAGTATAGCAGGAGTTTATGAAGTTGCGAAGGCGGCTTTTTCGACTTTCCTAAGTCGTTCGCTTTGAACAATTAATCTTTCGTCCAGGCTTTTAATCTGATCTTCCACTTTATCAAACCTTTTATTAACATCTGTTCGAAAATCTTCAACTTTATTGTCTAAACTATAAATAAGACTTTCTAAATGCTTAATATCTTTGTCAAAAGCCAATAAAAGTATTTCGTTGTTAACTTTAAATTTTCTATCCAAGGTTTCATTTAAAAGATTCTCAATTGCGTCCATAGTGACTGGCGTTTTCTTCATGAAAACATTAAATCACAACCTTGAGTTGCAAGCAAGAAGACGAACTATTACAATGGAAGTCAATGTTTCGACGGCTGAAAAGAATGTGGTATAACCCGCAACAAAGGTTGCGGCTTTTGACCTATCTCTCCGGGGGAATTTTCGCGGCAATCATTGCCGGCACAATTTTGACGACAATTGTTTTTGCCGTTTTTTCCCTGAATCTGCCCGATCCCAACAAGGTCATCCGCCGCGACGGCTATTCGACGATTATTACTGACCGCAATGGTAAGCCTCTTTATGATCTTTATAATAACCAGAACCGCATTCCTCTGGAGCTTTCGGCCATGCCCAAATATCTTCAGGAAGCAACCATTGCCGTTGAAGACAAGGATTTTTATAAGCACTCGGGTTTCAGCATTGCGGGCATTGCCCGGTCAGCAATAAATATCGTCACTCTTCGGGGAATTTCCGGCGGCTCAACCCTGACCCAGCAGCTGGTTAAAAATTCTCTTCTTTCTCCCGAGAGGACAATTTTTCGCAAAATTAAAGAAGTGATTCTGGCCAATCAGATCGAAAAAAAGTTTTCCAAAGACCAGATTCTCCAAATGTATCTTAACGAAGCGCCATACGGTGGGGCAACCTATGGAGTGGAATCGGCCTCTAAATCATATTTTGGCAAAAGCGCCAAGGATCTGAATCTGGTGGAATCGGTGATTCTGGCCGGCATTCCCCAGCAGCCGCCCTATTATTCGCCTTATGGTAAATATCCAAAGGCTTATATTGAACGGGCCGCTCATGTTTTGCGCCGGATGCGTGATGACGGTTATATCACTGCCCAGCAGGAGGTCGATGCCGCAAAACAATTGGATGGGGTCAAGTTTGCCTCCCAATCCGGAACCATTAAAGCGGCGCATTTCGTCTTTTACGTAAAGGATGAATTGGTCGACCGTTTTGGCGTGGAGATGGTCGAGTCCGGAGGTTTAAAAGTTACGACCACATTAGATTATGAACTGGAAGATCAAGTTGAAAAAATCGTTAATGAAGAAGTAAAAAAAATCCAGCCGCTTAAAGTGGGCAATGGTGCCGCTGTGGTAATTAACCCTAAAACCGGGGAAATTTTAGCGATGGACGGATCATATGACTATTTTGACAGGGATTATGGCAGTTTTAATGTGACGACTGCTTTGCGCCAACCAGGATCTTCCGGAAAACCGTTCATTTACGCCGCGGCCCTGGCCAAAAACTACACTCCGGCCACAATGTTAATGGACGCTAAAACTTCCTTTCCGTCGGGGGACAAAATTAAGCCTGATTACACCCCGGAAAACTATGATTTAAAATACCGCGGTCCGGTGCAGCTGCGGTTTGCTTTGGGAAATTCCATAAATACCATTGCCGTGAAACTGACAGCTCTGGTGGGCCTTTCGGATATTATGACGGCAGGCTACAACGCAGGGATTTCCTCCTGGGAACCAACAGCGGACAATATGAAAAATGTCGGTCTGTCCCTGGCTCTGGGCGGGCTCGAAGTGAAATTGCTCGAACTGACTTCTGCCTACGGCGCCTTTGCGACGGGCGGGACAAAGGTGGAACCGGTTGCTATTTTGAAAGTTGAAGACCCAAAGGGAAAAGTCCTCTATGAATATAAGCCCGTCACCGGCAAAAGAGTTTTTAGTGAAGAAGTCAGCTTTCTGATTTCACACATCCTGTCTGACAATAACGCCCGCAAAGATGTTTTCGGAGAAGTAAATTTGCTGCAGATTCCCAACAAAACTGTTGCCGTCAAAACCGGAACGACTGACTTCAAAAAAGATAACTGGACGGTTGGTTTCGATCCGGGAAACATTGTAGCCGGGGTTTGGGTAGGAAACAATGATAACACTGTTATGGCTCCGGCCATTACTTCCGGTGTTACCGGGGCGGCGCCGATTTGGAACCGGATCATGAAAGCGGCTCTCAGGGATATTCCCCGGGCAGAATTTAAAATTCCCAATAAAGTTGTAGCCGTATCCATTGATGCCCTTTCCGGCGGAGTGCCTCACGGCGGGGACGCGACCAGAAGCGAATATTTTCTTAAAGGCACGGAGCCGGTGGGCCCTGGGCCCATGTATAAAAAGATAAAGATTTCCAAAGCCAACGGCAAACTGGC
>CAYJLJ010000073.1:0-3411 GCA_964371135.1 uncultured Gammaproteobacteria bacterium
AAGCAAAAAGATAAAACAATTACTAAAATTATTTTTTTCATTTCCCAAAATTACTAATTAAAGTGTTAAAGCCAAAAATATTGGTAAAACTAGCCGGCGCATTTATATCCACTAAAACATGAATTAAAAAATCCTACTTTATAACATTTACCAAATTAAACATTGGCAGCAAGACGGCAAGGGCAAGGCCGGCCACCATCCCGCCCATCAGCAAAATCATAATCGGTTCAAGAAGGGTGGTCAGAGCCTTAACTTTGACTTCCGCGGCATCCTGATAGAATTTGGCCAGCCGTTCCAGACTTTTGTCCAAAGTCCCGGTTTCTTCCCCAATGGCCACCAGCTGGGACATCATCATGGGAAAATCCGGATTTCGCCGTAGGGATAAAGAGAGCGGCAGGCCTTTTTCCACCATCGACCCGGCTTCCCGCAAACCGGCGCGCAAAGAATTGTTTCCCACCGTCCTGGAAACAATCCGCAAAGCGTCCAAAATGGCTACCCCCGAGGAAAGAAGCGTTCCCAGCGTCCGGCAGATGACCGCCAGACTGACCTCCCAGTTCAAAGACCCGAAAACCGGGATCTTAAAAAAAAGATTATTCAGCAGAAATTCGCTATTAGGATTTTTTTTCAAAGCCCGGTAGGTGTAATAGAGCAGCCCCAGCAGGACAAAAACAATAATGGTATAGTTGGTCAGAAAATTGGAAATGGCAATAAGGACTTTGGTGGGCAGGGGCAGATCGGCCCCGAATTCTTTATAAACATCAGCAATTTTGGGAATAATGCTGGTGATCATAAAAATTCCGATGCCGCCCATGGCCAAAACAATTACCGCCGGATAGATCATGGCCCCTTTAACTTTGGATTTAAAATCCAGATTGGCCTCAAGAGTGTCGGCCAGCTTGCCAAGAGCTTCGTCAACTTTTCCCGAAGCTTCCCCGGATTTGACCAAATTAACATAAAGTTCATCAAAAACGTTGGGGGTTCTGGTCATCGCTTCGGAAATGGAAACGCCGGCCTGAACGTCATGCAAAATCGACTGCAGGACCTGCCGGAAATAGTTGTTTTTTGTCTGGGCAATCAGATTGGAAAGGGCGTCAGTCAGCGGCAAACCGGTCGACAGCATCGTCGCAAGCAACCGGGTGAACTGGGCCACCTCGGCCCCGCTGACTTTTTGAGTCAGGCCGCCTCCGATCATTGTTTTAAGATCCCAGGCCCGTTTTTCTTTAACGTCCAAAACAAGATATTTTCTTTCCTGAAGAGTCCGGGCGGCCGAAGCCGGCGTCAGGCTTTCAATGACCCCGGAGAGAATGGCCCCGTCCTGTTTTCTGACCCGGTAGGCAAATTGTTTCATAGGAAAATCAGTTGGCCGGTTTCATTTTTATTAAGCTGTTAAAGTCCTGGGGATTGTTGGCATAGGCCAAGGCTGTTTCATAGGAAAGTTTCCCGGCCCGGACCAGGTTGGCCAGGGACGTATCCATCGGGCACATGCCGGCATCCATGGAAGTTTGAATAATATTATCCAGCAGATGAGTTTTGCCCTCCCGGATAACCGAGCGGACGGCGGAATTTCCCAAAAGGATTTCCATTCCCGGCACCCGGCCGCCGCCGATGGCGGGCAAAAGCCGCTGGGAAATGATCGCCTCCAACGTGTTGGACAGTTGCAGCCGAATCTGAGCCTGTTGGTTTTCCGGAAAAACGCTGACCACCCGGTCAATGCTTTGGGCCGCAGAATTGGTGTGCAGGGTGGCAAAAACCAAATGCCCCGTTTCCGCAATCGTCAGGGCCGCTTCGATGGTTTCATAATCGCGCATTTCCCCTATTAAAACCACATTTGGGTCTTCGCGAAGGGCTGCCCGCAATGCGTTGTTCCAGGAGTGCGTGTCACCGCCGACCTCTCTTTGCGACACAATGGCTTTGGCCGGAGAAAAAATATATTCAATCGGGTCTTCAATCGTCAAAATATGGCCGCCATAATTTTCGTTAATTTCCTGCAGTATCGCCGCGATCGTCGTCGACTTTCCGTGTCCCGTCGGCCCGGTGACCAGAACAAAACCCTGTTTCAGACCCGCCAGATCATGGCAGACAGGATGCAAACCCAGCTCGTCAATCCGCCGGACGCTTAAAGGAATCAGCCGGAAGGCCACCGCGGGGGAACCCTTTTGATAGTAAGCATTAATCCGAAATCTCCCCTGGCCAAAAGTGTAGCCGAAATCAAGCTCGTGATTCTGGTCAAAAACCTGCTTTTGAAGCGGGGTCAAAAATGCTTCCAGCATCCCGCGAATGTCTTCCTCTTTAAGAAGCTCCGAAGACAGTGTCTGCAGATTGCCGTCAATGCGGATGGTCGGCCCGTAGGCCGAAATCAGATGCAGATCCGAAGCCTTTCGGTCAATGGTTGTTTGCAAAAGAGATTGTATTGTCATAATTTAATCTTGCGCTACGCGCAGGACTTCTTCAATTGTCGTCACGCCTTCAACGGCTTTTAGGTAACCATCCTGCTTCATGGGCATCATCCCTTCTTCCACTGCCTGGCGTTCCACCTCGGCCGCATCCGCGTGAGTCAGGATCAGTTTGGAAATTTTGTCCGTGACCGGAAGGACTTCAAAAACACCAATCCGGCCCAAAAAGCCGGAGTCACCGCATTCGCCGCAGCCTTTTCCCTTATATAGCATCAATTTGCCGTTGACCAGCTTATCCGGAGTCAGATATTTTCCTAAAACTGTTTTAATATCGTTAGCCATAATTTCGGGCGGTTCATAGGTTTCTCTGCATTTGGAGCAAATTTTTCGCAGGATCCTCTGGCCCAAAACTGCGTTAAGCGAAGAAGCCAATAAAAACGGTTCACCGCCAAGATCCAAAAGGCGGGGAATTGCTCCGGAGGCGGAACTGGTGTGCAGGGTAGAGAAAACCAGATGGCCCGTCAAAGCGGCCTGGATGGCCAAATCCGTCGTCTCGCTGTCCCGGATTTCTCCGACGAGAATGACATTGGGATCCTGACGCAAAAATGACCGCAAGCCCGTGGCGAAGGTCAAACCTGCCTGGGGGTTAATTTGAACCTGGTTAACTCCGGCAATCTGGTATTCAACCGGGTCTTCCAGGGTCATAATATTAACCTTGGTGGAATTAATTTTTGACAGCACCGAATAGAGAGTGGTTGTTTTGCCTGAACCGGTCGGGCCGCAGACAATAATGATGCCGTGCGGACGCAAAATGGAAACTTCCAGATTTTTGAGGGCCAGACCGCGCAACCCCAGGTCAGGCAACGTCGGCACGCCGCCGCTTTTGCGCAAAAGCCGCATGACCACCTTTTCTCCGTGGGCTGTGGGCAAAGTGGAAACCCGGACATCAACCTCACTGCCTCCGCTTTTATAGTTAAACCTGCCGTCCTGGGGAATGCGTTTTTCATCAATTTTGAGC
>CAYJLJ010000074.1:0-3380 GCA_964371135.1 uncultured Gammaproteobacteria bacterium
GCGATTTGGACCTCACCAGCAACATCACGATCAATGGCGCGGGCACTGGCAGCACAATCATTCAGGCTGGCACTTTGGGGGTTGGCGGGCCGCCCAATGGCATTGATCGCGTCTTTCATATCACCGGAGCATTTACGGTGAACATCTCCGGCGTCACAGTCAGGAACGGCAATACCCCTGCCTGGAACTCCGGCGGCGGTATCTACCAGCATGGCGGTAGTACGCTGACCATTACGAACAGCGCCTTCTCCAGCAACAGCGCGTACTACGGCGGCGGCATTCAAACATATGGCGCGCTGACCATTACGCACAGCGCTTTCTCCAACAACAGCGCGAGCGTCGGCGGCGGCATTTACCAGTATGGCGGTACGCTGACCATTACGAATAGCGCCTTCTCCGATAACAGCGCGAGCTCCTACGGCGGCGGCATTTATAGCACCAGTAGCAGTGACATGCTAATCACTATTACGAACAGCGCCTTCTCTGGCAACAGCGCGCTCTACGGCGGCGGCATTGACAATGACTGTAGCGCTTGCACGCTGACCATCACGGACAGCGCTTTCTTCGGCAACAGCGCAAACTACGGCGGCGGCATTTACAATTATGGCTCGCTGACCGTTATGAACAGCGCCTTCTCCGATAACAGCGCGACCGCCTACGGCGGCGGCATTGACAATTATGACACGCTGACCATTACGAACAGCGCCTTCTCCGGCAACAGCGCGGTCACTGGCGGCGGTGGCGTTAACAACAATGCTGGCACAGCCGCCATTACGAACAGCACCTTCTCCGGCAACAGCGCGAGCGTCAGCAACGGCGGCGGCATATCCAACAACATTAGCAGCACAGCGACACTTCGCAACACCATCGTTGCCAACAGCGCATCCGGTGGAAATTGTAACGGCACGATCACCAACGGCAGCAACAACATTGACGATGGCACAACCTGCGGCTGGGGTTCGGCATCCGGTTCGATGAGCAGCGCCGATCCTTTGCTGGGCGCGCTCGCAGATAACGGCGGTCCCACCCAGACCTTTGCGCTGCTCGCAGGCAGTCCCGCGATTGACGGCGTGACGTTCAGCCCGCCGAACAGCGCGCCTTCCACTGATCAGCGTGGCGTCGCGCGTCCGCAAGGCGCGCGGTTCGACATTGGTTCGTTTGAATACGACATCACCCCGCCCGATACCACAATTGATAGCGCCCCACCCAATCCAAGCAATGACAACACCCCCATCTTCGCCTTCAGCGGCGACGATGGTATGGGTAGCGGTATTGGCATTGCCTCCTTCATGTGCCAGATGGACAGCGGCGGTTACAGCACCTGCGTCTCTCCATTCACTTCGCTCCCCCTTGCCGATGGCTCGCACACCTTCTACGTTTACGCCATTGACAACGCTGGCAACCTCGACGCATCCCCCGCTTCCTTTACATGGCAAGTCGTGAGTCTCTACCGTATCTATCTGCCGCTGGTCGTGCGGTAAGTGAAGCGCCAGGCCTGACAGGTTTCCGAAACCTGTCAGGCCTGGTCAACTCGTTCGAGGCGCACCCAACTCTCATTCAAAAAAACATTGACGGTTATCCTGACTTTGTTGGCGTTAACCTTCAGCGCCATTGGGGTCACCCCCGCGCACGATCATGATGGATAAAGGCCGGGTTGCGGCAGATGGTTTGACAATGGAAATTTTAGAAAATGAAGAATTGATAAAAGCGCAGGGGCCGCAGAAACCAAAGTCCGCCTGCGCTTCCCGCTGGATGACAACAACGATCACGGCCCGGACTTCGTCAAGTTCTTCAGCGGCAACTACTCCAATGCCGCCTACCGCCCGGTGTTGGTTATCTACTACACCCTCCCGTAAGCCTGTTTGGTAAGTTTGGGAGCGGAGACAACTCCGCTCCCGATTTTTTTATTGACAATCTGTCCAACACTTTTTTTCTGATAAAACGTATAATAAGAATGAAGTCAAAAAGCATTTCGTTATTATTTGGATTCAAAGAGGAGAATCCCATGTCCAAAACCATAAAGTTTTTTTCCATCTTTGCGATTCTCGGCCTGCTGGCACTGGCGTTTGTCACCCCGGCGCGCGCCTTCGACAGCCGCAATGGTGAGACAGTCATCATCGGCAAGGATGAAGTGATCGAGGATGACTTGTACGTCACTGCCGCCACCATCGTGCTGGACGGCACGGTCAAGGGCGACCTGATCGCTTTCGGGCAGACTATCACCATCAATGGCACTGTCGAAGGCGACCTGCTGGCGGCCGGACAGGCTGTCATCATCAACGGCGAAGTCATGGACGACGCGCGCATCGCCGGCGCGGCCCTCCAGGTTGGCTCCGGCGCGGTCATCGGCGATGACCTGATCGCGGCGGGCGCGTCCCTCGAAACCCAACAGTCCAGCCAGGTGAACGGCGACCTGGTGGTGGGAAGCGCCCAGGCCCTGCTGGCCGGTGACGTGGCCGGCGACGTGCTGGCGGGCACGCCCGCGCTCGAACTGCGCGGCTCCTTCGGTGGAAATGTGCAAGCCTACGTGGATGCGACTTCCGGCAATCACGATGGGCCGCCCATGAGCATGTTCATGACCCAAAGCCCCATCGCCATCCCCAGCGTCCCGGCTGGGTTGACGATTGCGGATAGCGCCAAAATTGCCGGGGACCTGGAATACACCAGCACTTTTGACCTGAAAGTTCCAAGCGGTGTGGTCGGCGGAAAAGTGACCCGCACCGAACCGGCGGTTGACCCCAAGGCCGCCGCTAAAGTTCAGCCCACCAACGCGCAGAGAGTCGGCACGTGGGCGCTGGATATGCTGCGCGGCATGGTAACCTTGATCCTGCTCGGCCTGTTCCTCGGCTGGCTATTCCCGAAGTTCGCGCATGCCCTGCCGGAGAAAGTCCGCGCCAAGCCGTGGGCCAGCCTCGGATGGGGCGCGGTCGCCTGGGCGGTCTTTTTCTTCGCCCTGCTGGTGATCTTCCTTGCCATGATTTTGGGCGGCTGGATCTTCGGAGCCTTCACCCTCGGCGGTTTGAGCGGCACGATCATCGTGGTCGGCTTTCTGTCCCTGTTCGCCATGCTCGTCGGCTTTGTGCTGGTCACCTCCTACCTGACCAAGATTGTCGTCGGCGAGACGCTCGGTAAATGGATGTTCAACCGCTTCAATCCGGCGCTGGCTGACCACAAGTTCTGGCCGATGATTCTGGGCGTGGTTGTCCTCGTTCTTGTGATTGGCATCCTGCGCTTCCCCCTGCTCCCCACCGGCTTCCTCGGCTGGCTGGTGAACTTCGCGGTGATCCTGTTCGGCCTGGGCGCGCTCTGGTTGTGGGGACGCGAGCGCTTCGCGAAGCCAGTGATCAGTAATCAGTAATCGTAACTGCTCAACCGTCATT
>CAYJLJ010000075.1:0-1411 GCA_964371135.1 uncultured Gammaproteobacteria bacterium
AACCAATAATTGCCCGGTGGACACACACGTCTGCCCCCCGCCATATTGAGTCGTGCAGGAAACGGCGGCCACGACCGGACGAGAAAGTACTATCGATAGAACTATAAGAAGGATTAAGAGGGTGAGTTGTTTCATCTATGCCGCATTGTAAGACTTACTATGGGTGTTGTCAATGACCACGGGGCGTTATTACCTTCTCCTTACGTTTTCCTCACATTGCGAAATTTGATTAGCAAGGTGGAAGTTCGAAACCCTGCCCTAGCTTCGAACCTCCGCTTTACTAACCAAAAAGCCGGCTACTTTTTTTCCGGTTTAACAATCCAAATTCTATAAATCGTGCGTGAAAAAAAACTTGACAGATTTCACATGCCCGTGCTAGTTTGTCTCCATAGGTTCTCGGCCTTTACTGCCTAAGGGCTAAGAATCTTTGCTAAGAAGCATCACTTTTCGAGATCTCAGGCTGCGGAAGTGATGCTTTTTTGTTGTCATTTTAAAGCGTGGTCATGGTAATTAACTCACTGCCGCGGTCTTTGAGAAGTTTGCCGACCTGGACGGAAAGGGGGGAACGCAAAGGAGCCTCGCGGCGAGCTTCAACTTTGCGCAAAAACCGGCGGAATTTTTTGAGAATGTTGGCTTTGCTGGACATGTTGCCCCAAGAATATAACCGGAGTCATTTTTTGTCAAGACCGATAGTATTCTGATTACTTACTCTAAGCTATACCCATAGTATTTATATTAAGGGGAGAGCGCCGCAACAGCCAGTTGCTAGTTTCTAGTGACTAGTGACTAGTTGTGGATAAGTTGTGGACTACTAAAATTTGAAGGCTGTAAGTGAAGATAGATTGTCCGAACTTAATATATTTTTAAATCCCAGCTTTTTGGCCTCTTTGACCCGGCGCTCCAAAGAATTAACTCTGCGGACATTACCCAGAAGGTCCAATTCCCCGATGGCCACAGTGTTGGGCTGTAGAGGCTTGTTCTGGTAGGAGGAGAGTATAGACAGGGCCACTGCCAGGTCAACGGCCGGTTCCTCAATTTTTAGTCCCCCGGCCACGGAGACATAAACATCCTCCTTATATAATGGTATGTTCAGCCGCTTTTGGAGAATCGCCACAATGGTCTGCAGGCGGTTGTAATTTACTCCGGAGGCTACTCTTCTAGGTGAAGGCAGGGGTGAAGAAGTAACTAATGCCTGGATTTCTGCGACCATCGGCCGGGTCCCTTCCATGGTAATAGTTAGACAGGAACCCGCCTGCGTTAAAGCTATGGTGGGCAATGCCGGAATTGTTGCTACTAACCCAGTATCTCTCATTTCAAATAACCCCACTTCATCAGTGGGTCCAAACCTGTTCTTTGTAGTTCGAAGTAGTCTTAAACTGGTATATTTCTCCCCTTCCAGATTTAAAATCGT
>CAYJLJ010000075.1:1421-3264 GCA_964371135.1 uncultured Gammaproteobacteria bacterium
TCCGGAGGCTACTCTTCTAGGTGAAGGCAGGGGTGAAGAAGTAACTAATGCCTGAATTTCTGTCAAAATTGGTCTTGAACCTTCCATTGTCATTGTTAAGCAACTTCCCGGATTGGATTCGTGTGAATCCGTAGTAAATCCGTGTAAATCCGCCATTGTTACCAAGCCCGTATCTTTCATTTCAAAAATTCCTACCTCATCTGTTGGTCCAAAACGATTTTTAGTAGTACGCACTAAGCGCAGTGATGTGAATTTCTCCCCCTCCAGGTTTAAAATCGTGTCCACCGCGTGCTCCAGGACCTTTGGCCCCGCAATTGTTCCCTCTTTTGTTACGTGACCAACCAGAAAAAGCGGAATTCCGGCCTGCTTTGAACCGGAAATCAACCGGGCGGCACATTCGCGCACCTGGCCTACCGACCCGGCAGTACCCGTTAAATCCTGAGTAGTCATAGTTTGAATAGAATCAACTATTATCAACGCAGGCCGTATCGACGCCGTGTGCAAGGCCTCCCCTTGCACAACGCTTAGCAACGCCGCGATCTCATCAACATCCGTAGACTCCAGTATTAAGAGGTTGTCAGTTTTAATTTTGAGGCGGTCGGCCCGGATTTTAATTTGGCCGGCTGATTCTTCCCCGGCAACATACAAAACGGTAGAGACGCCCAAATTGGGCGTCTCTACAGAAATTTTTGATGCCAATTCTAATAATAATGTTGATTTTCCAATTCCCGGTTCCCCGGATAAGAGCACGGCCATTCCCGGCACTATCCCCCCGCCCAAAACCATGTCCAACTCGCCGATTCCCGTAGAAATTAAGGATGTCTGAGTAGCCTGAATGTCACTTAGCCGAACCGGTTCATTATTTTTATTGCCTTTATTATTTTTATTAATTTTATTGTTTTTATTGACGGTTTCTTCCACAAAACTGTTCCAGGCGTCACAATTTGGGCATTTGCCTAAATATTGTGGTGACACATAGCCGCATTGCTGGCAGACAAAATTGGAGGACATTTTAGCCATTCGTTGTATTATATAGCTTATCTTGTAATTATTAAATTTGCGGGTACAACCCTGCAACTTAATGAAACCCAGTTTTAACTAAACTTAGGACTTGACATGGTGTTTGTATTTAGTAAAATAGAGCTACCATGATAGCTAGGTTTCTTGAAAAAGAAATACTTAAAGAGCTTGGACCTGGAAAGGTAGTTTGCCTTTTTGGCGCGCGGCGAACGGGTAAAACATTTCTGCTTAAGTCTTTAAGTAAAAAGATTAAAGGGAAAAAAATATTAAGCCTGCACGGGCAAAATCTAACCGTCCAGGAAATTTTTTCTTCACAACGAACCGAAATTTTCCAAAGATATACCGCCGGCTACGATCTGGTATTTATTGATGAAGCCCAATATATTCCCAACATTGGCGTCAACCTGAAATTAGCCGTAGACACGATGCCAAAACTTGGTTTTCTGGTTACCGGCTCCTCGTCTTTTGACTTAAAAAACAAAGTCGGCGAGCCACTGGTGGGCCGAAGTATTTTCTTAAAACTTTACCCGCTTGCCCAATTGGAACTGTCAAAAACCGAAACATTTAACCAAACACTGAATAATTTGGCGCCACGGCTAATCTACGGGTCATACCCCCAAGTTATTACCGCAAAAACAGATAGCCAGAAAATAAAAGTGTTGGAAAATTTACGGGATGGCTATTTGTTAAAAGATATTTTAACTATGGACAATTTAAAAGACTCTATCTTCGTTTTTAACCTGTTGCGTCTGATTGCCTTTCAAATCGGCCATGACGTCTCTTATGCAGAGCTGGCCCAAAATTTGAACACTCACCCGGATAC
>CAYJLJ010000076.1:0-3236 GCA_964371135.1 uncultured Gammaproteobacteria bacterium
GCCTAAAACTCCGGCCCAGAGTTACCGAGGTGTTTTACAAACAATTACGCTAGCAAGCTCACAAGAGGTGGTCTTGCGAAGCTAAATGAAATCCTGTCCTGACGCTCTAAAGTCAATCAGCTTCATCGGCGTCGAGAAGAAGCGGGGCAACTGGCTCAGTGTCAGCATAATCGTGGATAAACTTCCAATAGTTATTATTCTTGCCGGCCTTATTAAAGTAATTCAAAACTGCTTCCGGTTTAACCCACTGTGTATTTCTTTCACCTAAATATTCCGGCAGGGAATTAGGCCAGTTAACTTCCTGCCAACGGGAAACGGGTAAACGCAGTCTGAGAAGAGGATTGAGATGAATGTATCGGCTGAGATGAAGCAACTGCTCGTCAGAATTAATTAGAACCGCCTTATAAACTCCCTGAAAAAGGGGGCCGACGCGATGATATTTCCGGTTAAAATAGGCGGCGTAGCGCACCCAAAGAGCATTCATAAATCTGTCGATCGAATCAGCGCTTTTCTGTTTAATTAAAAAATGGAAGTGATTATCCATTAAGGCATAAGAAATTAACTCAATATCTTCCGAAAAGTTTTTTAAGTGCAAAAGTTTCAAAGCTTTGCTTTTTTCCAGGGCAGAAGCCTCGTTAGAAGCTATGACGGCCTGAAGTCCGAGTTCGTCTTTAGGCAAAAGATAGGTTTTCAAGTAGGAGAGGTGAACGGCAAAATCCTGGCTGTCAAGAAAAATCGGCCGCTTGTCAACGCCGCGGTTATACAAATGATAGAAACTGTCCTCAAGATATTCTTTTATTGAATTTTTCGCCGCCACACATAAAGTGTATGGGGTTATTTTGTACTTGTCAAGAGGTGGTCTTGCGAAGCCGCAAGACCACCTCTTGTGAAGCTGGCGAATGACTTAAATGTATCAGCAGGAAATGTATCGGGAAGAGGATTATTTACATATTCTTACGATTTTATCGTGGAATTGTAAAAACATAAACGGAAAATAGAAAAAGAATGGATTTAATTCTTGCCCTGATAATTGCCGCCGGAATTTTGCTGACGGCCTGGAAAGGTTCGACTCTGATGCCAAAAGGTGCACCACAAACCGCGGTTGAACAAAAGCCGGAAAACCCCTGGATTTATCCCGGCGCGACTCCTGTGGCCAAAAACACTTTTCAAAGCAATGATGATCCCGCCGCGGTGACGGCCTGGTATCAAAATTTGATTAATCAGGCGGAGATGACAGTCACTTCTTTTGTGGTCACAAACACCAACAATAATATTGTTAACCGCCTGGTTGGGGCTACCCGGGACATTTCAACTGACATTGAAATCAGCCGGATGGCCGGAGAAAAAACTACCACAATTAAAATTAACGCCGGATTAAACAGTTCCGACCAAAATGTCCCGGACGGGCCGATAATATGACAAAACGCAAATTAATTATTGCCGGAGTCATTCTTATACTATTAATAGTAGGGATTGCCAGATGGCGAAGTACTCAAACCAAGGTGGCGGCAACAATCACCACAGTCGCCGACGTGCCTCTTAAATTTGCAACCCTTAACAAAGATTTTCAGTTTTCCATGACAGGTGCCAACGGCGTGGAAATAACCAAACTGAACTACACCATAACTTCTGCAGAACTGCGCGATACTATTATATTAAGAGGGGAGCGGGCCACGGCGGCGCCCGGCCGGCTCTTTTTAATTTTAAATTTGAAACTGCGCAACGATTCCAACCAGCGGTTACAGCTAAACTCCCAGGATTATATCCGCCTAAGCGTCAACGGCGAAAATGAATGGCTGGCCCCGGAAATCCACAACGACCCGGTCGAAATTCAGGCCATTTCCACCAAACTTACCCGGCTTGGTTTTGCGATTAATTCTTCAGATAAAGATTTTCGCCTGCGCGTTGGGGAAATTAAAGGCGAGAAAACCACATCGACAATTAACTTCT
Organism: uncultured Gammaproteobacteria bacterium; assembly: GCA_964371135.1. Lineage (GTDB taxonomy): Bacteria > Patescibacteriota > Microgenomatia > JAMCZE01 > JAMCZE01 > JAMCRP01. Next base: position 1,951 of record CAYJLJ010000076.1, read on the forward strand.
AGCTCTTACGTCTTCTTACATTTTTTTGCTTCCGCTCTATCTTCGAAGACATATGATGCCCGGGCATATGAAGGGAGGTGAAAAATATGTTGAGAACAAAATTAACAGCAGCCGCTCTTTCAGCCGCGATGCTGTTTTCCACTGTCGCCCCAGCCATGGCCGCAACCAGCCTGACAATTTCCGGCAACGGTGCTGACAGCCAAAGTGCTGTTCAGCTGGATGTGCAAAACAAAACTACGGTCGTTCAAAACAACGACGCCAATATCAGTAATAAGGTAACAACCAATACTGATACCGGAAATAATCTGGCCAGCTATAACACCGGCGGAGACGTTTCCGTCAACACCGGCGATGCCGTGGCCAAGGTCGAGGTTTCAAATGCCGCCAATCTCAATAAGGCAGTCGTTGCTGACTGTGATTGCGTTGGCGCAGACAAAAACCTGACGATTTCCGGCAATGGTGCTGACAGCGACAACGATGTGAATCTCACATCAAAAAGTCAGACTGAACTTTTCCAGACCAACGAGGCAAAATTCGACAACGATGTTGACGTTTTTGCCAAGACTGGAGGAAATCAGGCCAGCAAAAATACCGGCAAAGACGGTAGCGGTTCAGTGGCAATTTTGACCGGTGACGCGCTTATTGATGTTTCAGTTTCCAACCTGGCAAACAAAAATGTTGCTTTGGTGGGAAAACTTGGGTCCCAAAACGGGGGCACAGTCAATGCGACAATCACCGGCAACGGCTCTGACAGCAAAAACAACGTTACTTTCGATTTTCAGCGCAAAAATACTGCCGTGCAGTATAACAAGGCTTATTTCGAAAATGATGTTGATGTCAATGCCAAGTCCGGCCAAAACAGTGCCAATGATAACACTGGCGGCCAGGTCTTTATCGGCACAGGTGATGCCAAAGCTTTTGTTGACGTCGTAAACGCCGCGAATTTCAATTGGGCAGCTCTCGCAGATTGCGGGTGTCTGGTCAATCTTAACGGCAAAATCGGGGAAAACGGAAGCCAGAGCAAAAACACTTTGGATTTCCACTTAGACACCAAAAACGATGCTTTCCAGGAAAACCTGGGCAAGCTGGACAATGATGTCGAATCTGACGCAAAGTCAGGCGGAAACCAAGCCGAGAAGAACACTACCGGAAATGGCGATCCCGCCATTTTGACCGGGGATTCCGGAAGCCTTACACAGGTTGAAAACCGGGCCAATGCCAATCTGTTTAGCACCTCTGGTGTGACAGTTGACTTTGACCTTTCCGAAGTAGCAGCTTTCCTGGGA
>CAYJLJ010000077.1:0-405 GCA_964371135.1 uncultured Gammaproteobacteria bacterium
CTACAGGCGTCTCATCTTCGCAGTATTGGGCTTTGTTGATATCAATATCCGGCAATAATCTTCCCGTTCTGGCTAACCTGGTAGGAGAAACACAGTCAAAAATGTCGACACCCCGCTCCACCGCTTCAAAAATGTCATCAACGGCGCCGATTCCCAGCAAATGCCGCGGCTTGGCAGGATCCAGATGGGGATGGATCCAGTCCAGGATTTCATGCATTTGCGGTTTGGAAACCAGGGCTCCTCCGATTCCCACGCCAAAAAAGTCATTTTTGCTGACAAACTTGGCCGATTCAACGCGCAAATTTTCAAACGGCCCACCCTGGACTACTCCAAACATGGCCTGTCTTTTTAAGAGGTGGTCTTGCAAGCTTGCAAGACCACCTCATGCGAAATATTCTAATGATA
>CAYJLJ010000077.1:415-3172 GCA_964371135.1 uncultured Gammaproteobacteria bacterium
TTTTCCCACCTGTGTGATCTCTCCATCGAAATTTTCGTGTAGTCATAATCGTGCAACGGGCTGGTGCATTCATCCATCGCCACGATGAAATCCGCCCCCAATTTGACTTGAGTCTCGACACTTTTTTCCGGCGGGAAAAAATGAACCGTGCCGTCCAGGTGCGACTGAAACGTCGGCCCCTCTTCTTCAATTTTACAAAGTTTGGTCCTGACTACCAGGCTTTTACCTTCAACGGGTCTCTCCTCTTGAAGCTGGCCCATGACCAATCCTTCACCATAAAGCGAAACAATTTTCCCCACTTCGTGTTCGATTCCAAAACCCAAACTGAAAACCTGAAATCCCCCGGAGTCGGTCAAAATCGGCCGGTCCCAGTCCATAAATTTATGCAGTCCGCCCATTTTTGCCACAATATCCGCCCCGGGACGCAAATATAAGTGATAGGTATTAGTCAAAATCATCTCCTCCCCGATGTCTTTCAGATCTTGAGAGGTTAATGATTTTACCGAAGCCTGGGTTCCCACAGGAAGAAATACGGGCGTATTCACTACTCCGTGGGGAGTAATCAATTTCCCTACCCGGGCACGTTTATCCGTGGCAACAATTTCAAACTTGAACATGGGGAAATTATCTCATTTTTGAAGAGATTTTTGTTACCAGGTCAAAATCATCATCCCCGGCGATACGGTTAAGACGTTCAAAACCACACTTAGTACACCGGTGGGTTAAGACGAATTCGCCGGTGCGCCGGGTAGTCACGGCAACGGGTTCCATCAGTCCATGACAGGGTTCAACCCTGTCACCCGGAACAGGTCCGTCCACGTGTTTACTGTATAAACAAAACGGGCAATGGTTGCGGTAAGACCCGCCAAACCTGATTGGTTCGACCTCTTTGCCGCAATGTTCACATTTAAACGGATCGTTTCTAGCTATAAACTTTGTCATGTTTCAGTTCGCCCAACTTTCTTTCCCGCTCTCTTTGGAGAGCCGCCGGGTCATGATTATATTCAGAGACCAGCCGGCTGATGCTTTGGCCCTCCAGATTGGTCGGAAGGCTGACATGGTGCGCCCCTCTTTCATAAAGTTTGACGGCCTCGCCCGGGTCCTGCGCGGTCACAATCACGGCCGCCCGGCTTTGTTTCTTTTCCAAAAAATCCAACAGGACGAGATTGTCTTTGTAATCACGAACGGTGGAAATGACCAAATGGGCTTTGGGCAGATTAATTTGGTCTAATATTTCCGGGTCAGCCACATCCCCGTAAAGACAATTGACGGCTCCCGACCGGAGCTGATCAATGACATCCGGATTAAAATCCAAAACTACAATTTTGTCCCCGAAATTCTTCTGCAGATTTTTTAAAATTATTTCGCCGCTGCGATGGCACCCGATTAAAACCGCGTGGCCGGCCAGGGCCTGGTTTCTTTCGCGGCTGACATCCCGGATCCGCGAAGGCCGCTCCAAAAATTTCAGATAGGGGCCAACCAGGGCAAAGACGACGCGCCGGTGGGTGATCAAAAGCGAGGAGAAGACAAAGGAAAAAACCGTGGCAAAAATCACCGGGGAAAGAAGAGCAGGATTAACCATCCCCGAACGCCCCGCCTGCGACAGCACTATCAGGGAAAATTCGGAAATTGAGGAAATATAAACGGCAGTTTGAAAAGCGGCATGAATGCGTAGTCCCATCCGGGCAAAAATTATGAGAAAAATTATTGGTTTAACGACAACGGCAAAAATTAAAAGACCAATGGCCAGGGGCAACCCGGCGGCCACTCCGGAAAGGGAAAGACCCGTTCCCAAATCCAGGAAAAAAAGCATGATGAAAAAATCGCGCAGCGGCTTCACCCGCCCGGAAATCTGGATGCGGTACACCGACTGGGCCAAAGACACTCCCGCCAAAAACGCCCCGATCGGCAAAGAAAAACCGGCAAAAACCGTCAGGGAAACAAAAAGAAGGCACCACCCCACGGCCGTGAGAAGCAACAGCTCCGGACTGTGGGCGGAAGCGTCAAAAACCTTAGGCAAAATTTTCTTGCCCGCAATCAAAGCGGCCCAGATCAAAAAGGCCCCTTTGGTTAAGACTAATAATATTGTAGTTACTGACAATTGCCCTGCTCCGGAAGAAACGGCCATAAACATTAAAAGCAAGACGGCCAGCAAGTCCTCTACCAACAATATCCCGATAGATAATTTGCCGTGGAGCGAGGAGACTTCCTTTTCTTCCAGTAATATTTTAACGACCAGAATTGTACTGCTGAAAGCGACGGCCAGGGCAATGATCCAGGAGTGGACAAAGAAAGTCAGGATAAGGGTTGTGATCAGAACCTGACCGGCCGTAGCAATTAAAACATTTTTTCCCAGACTGCGAAATTCCCGCAAATCCAATTCCATTCCCACTAAAAAAAGCAAAAAAGCCAGGCCCACTTCCGGCAGAATTGCCAAAAATTGGAGCTGTTCGGGTTTAATGATGTGAAACGCCGAAAGAACTGCTCCGGCCAGGACATAGGAAACCAAAAGCGGCTGTTTAAAGCGGGAAACGGCCAGGGCCAAAGCGGCCGCCAGGCAAATTACCAGTGCAAGAAGATAGATTTCCGGCATTAATTTATTGTAGGTTACTTAAGTTCCTTAAGCAACCTAAGAGACTTATCAAGGTCTGCCGGCAGGGGTGAGGTAAAAGTTAAAACTTCACTGGTCAAAGGATGTTTCAGGGATAGTGAGACCGCGTGCAAAAAAAGCCGCGGACACAAGCTCAAATCCTGTTT
>CAYJLJ010000078.1:0-3077 GCA_964371135.1 uncultured Gammaproteobacteria bacterium
GGTGCGCTGGTACCTCGGACGCAAGGCTCTTTACGCCGGCTTTTTTTTGGAAACCGGCAAGTCCATGGTAGTTACCGTCCTCAAAATGCGCCGCGGAACCTATCAAAAACCCTTTCTCCATGCCGGGATGGTGATTTTAACAGCCTCCGCCGTTTTATCCGCCCCGTTAATTGTTAACGAATATCCCACAGCGGCTGCCGGCCGGGTTCTTTCCGCCGCGACCTCGCCTTCGGCCGTCTTAAACACCGCTACTGATATAACTAATGTCGACACTGTCACGAAAGAATCGGAAAAACCCCGCCGCGACGTTATTGACTACACGGTGGTTTCCGGAGATACTCTCTCAACTATTGCCAAAAACTTTGGCGTCGACACGGATTCAATTGCCTATCTTAATGATATTTCCGTGGGCAAACTTTTAAAGCCCGGCGAGGTGATTAAAATTCCGCCCGTATCGGGAATTATTGTTAAAGTCAAAAGCGGGGACACCATTGCCTCCCTGGCGAAAAAATATGGTTTGCCGTCGCCTCAGGCGATTGTTGACTGGCCGTACAACTCTTTTGCCAATGACGAAACTTTCGCGCTGACCGCCGGGCAGACTTTGGTTCTTCCGGGCGGCGTGCCTCCGGCGGTGGTTCCGGTGGCCCCAAGGGTAATTAATACGCCCGGCCTTTTTGCCGGCGGTACGGGGCAGTTTATGTGGCCGGCCGGCGGAATCATTACGCAATATTTTTCCTGGTACCATGGCGGCGATGATATTGCCGCTTCCTCCGGCACGCCGATTGTGGCGGCGGATTCCGGACGGGTGACCTCGGTGCAATATCTCAATTATGGTTATGGCTATTATGCCACTATTGATCACGGCAACGGCTACCGCACCCTTTATGCCCACATGTCCCGCATTGATGTTTCTGAAGGACAAAATGTCGGCCGGGGGGAGAGGATAGGCCTCATGGGTTCAACGGGCCGGTCCACAGGCCCCCATCTTCACTTTGAAATCTACAATGGCGGCAACCGGGTCAACCCGCTGGGATTGTTGAAATAACTACTCCCTAATATACTAATCGAAAACCAAATATACTAATTCAATTCGTATATTTTGTTATAATTCGTATATTAGGGATTAGTTTCTGGGCCCGTGGGTAAACGGTATACCGTACCCTTCGCATGGGTAAGTTAGCGGTCCAATTCCGCTCGGGTCCACAATTATTGGCTTAATTTGGTAAAATCAATTGTCCGGGCCCGTAGTTCACCGGTAGAATGGTTCGATGGCATCGAACAGAAAGCGGTCCAATTCCGCTCGGGTCCACCCGTTCGACTCGTCCTGAGTGTAATCGAAGGACTCGCTCACGGCTATAGCCCTACAATTTCACCTCTGCGCAGGAGACAAAGAGGTCAGCCTGGGGCGCTGATTGATGAACATTAATGGCCAGCGGCTCCATGGCTTTTAAGGCTTCCAAAGAAACATTGAGCGTGGTCACCGACTGTCCGTCAACCACATCGCTTAAAGGATATTTAATGTCCCCGGGCTTGGGACAGGCGCCGATGTGGATGTGAGCCGGCTGGGGGACGGACGGAAAATTGGCCATCTTCAGCGTCACCAGAGTCTGGGTGCCGTCACCGGTTGACTGCAGAGTGGCCGTCCCGGTTTCCGGGGAGCCGTTTTGGTTATTGAGGGTAATATTAATATTTCCGGCAAAAGGGGCCGAGGAAGGAAGATTGGGGCGAAACCCATTGCGGGTAAAACCATAAACAGCCAGGGCATAAATGATCAGGGCGAGGATTAAATAGGTGAAAAGATTGCGCCGGGCAGTCATATTTTTTTCAATTTAGGCTTCGGCCTCCAGCTTCTAACTTAGAATGTAGTCTCTCAGTGTAATAACTCTTTGAAAAACCCGTCAGAAATCTTCCTTGACAAACCATCTATGTTCCGCTAGTGTGGATTATAGATAGGGATATCAAAAGACAAAAATGGAAACGGATAAGGCTTTAGCCGAGCTTGTTTCTCTGTTGGCCAAGGAAAAGACGGATTATGTCGTGGCGCAGAGAAACGAGAAACTGAAAGAGGTTTTGCTCCTGATTGCCGGGGGAGCAGCCTTGACCACGGCGCTGGTGGCTCCGGGGACAGCCAGACTATTTCGTGGCATAGACTGGAGCGGAACTGATAAAAATGAATGGAAGCAGTTTAACAGCACCTATCTTTATAACACGATCCGCCGGTTGGAAAAGCAAAAAATTGTGGAGGTGAAGCAGCGTGGCGACCGGGGGATTATTAAACTGACTGACCAGGGCAAGACTAAGATTTTGGAAATGGGACTGGCCGATCTGACCATTTCCAAACCGGCCCGGTGGGATCATCTGTGGCGCCTGGTCTTTTATGATGTTCTTAACGGCAAAACCGGAACCCGTGACCGCCTGCGGACATTTTTAAAAGCGGCCGGCTTTTTTCAGTTTCAGGAAAGTGTTTATCTTCAGGCCTACCCCTGCGAAAAGGAAGTGGAATTTTTGCGCCACTACCTGGGCATTGCCGGTGAAGTCCGGCTGGTCGTGGCCAATCACATCGAAAATGACGAGGCTTTCCGTCAGTTCTTTGGCGTTTGATCTCAGCTGTTGGACCATCTATGGTTCACTAGTGCGGGCTATAGATGGTTGGCGTATTTGTGTGTTTGGGTGGGATATTGTAATCTAATATTGTAATCATAATAATATGAAGACATTTCTGGTGTTAGGGGCTCTGTTTTTTCTGGTGGCCGGGCCGGCGCGGGCTGTCAGTTTCGGTTCAGACATTGCCTCTTCATACCCGGTTGTTGACCAACAGGCTGTCCCCGGAGACATTCTGATTTCCACGGCAAACGGCATTGAACGGGCGGCGGCAGAATATGACCAGCGGCTCTTTGGCGTATTAACCGAAACGGCCGCCGTCATCCTGCGTTCTGCTGACCCCGCCAACAAACCGGTGGTCCGAAGCGGCATCACTATGGTTAATGTCATTAACGTTAACGGTCCGATTAAAAAGGGTGACTACATCACCTCATCAGCTACTCCGGGCAAGGGAGAAAAGGCGACCATTTCCGGCT
>CAYJLJ010000079.1:0-2592 GCA_964371135.1 uncultured Gammaproteobacteria bacterium
CCCATATAGCTGGTACTAGAAAACGTAAAACCGAATGTAAGTTTTTGTAGCGGATTAACCAATTGGCCCAGGAAGGAATTAATTTGGCACCGGCGTTTTTAAAAGCTTTTTGAGCAGTAGAATCAGGTGTGACAAAAGCAGTATAGATCGGCGCTTGCGGAAACATTTCATGCAGCGTCATTAAAACCCGTTCCGCGCCCCCAAACTCTTTAATATAGTCATGAACTAAAGCAACTTTCATCAACTGATTATAGCAATTTCATCTGCTGGCTTTCGATCCTGGCAACCAGACTTTTAAAATTGAGTTTCGTCTTCATATATTCTGCTGCCGCCTTCCAGTTAATTCTTTCCACGGTAGCGTTTTCCAAAGTCAAATGAATTGGCACGTCACAAACAATTTTTGCCAGCTTTTGCGCCAGGCCAGCATCTTCGACGCCTTCTGCCAGTTTAACGGCAGTTTTCTTATCAATATTTTTTAAGTTTTTATAAACATTCTCCAGTGTTTCATAATCAGAAATTAATTTTTGGGCGGTTTTTGGTCCAATCCCCCGCACTCCCGGATAATTGTCCGACGCGTCACCTTTTAAGGCTTTAACATCAACCCATTGCGAAGGGGTTACACCAAATTCCTCTTTTATCAATTCCTGGGTATAAGTTTTTGTTTCCGTAAGCCCTTTAACCGGAACGCAAACTTTAACTTTATCGTTGACCAGCTGCAACATATCCCGGTCACCGGTGATAATAATGACTTCTTCCGGGTATTGGGTTGCCAGAGTTCCGATGACGTCATCGGCCTCAAAGCCACCGACCTCAAAATAACAAATTTGCATCGCGTCTAAAAGCTGATGGATTAATGTGATTTGCTCTTTTAAACCATCAACCATCTCCGGCCGCCGGCCCTGATAGGCCGTGTACTGCTGTTGCCTGAAAGTAGGCTGGGGCAGATCAAAGGCAACTACGAGATGACTTGGCTTTTGATCTTCCAGGATCCGCAGCAGCATGGTAGTAAAACCGTAAACAGCATTTGTTTGTGTCCCTTCAGTGTTGGTAAGCGGCGGCAGCGCGTGGAAAGCCCGACGTAAAATCGCATGGCCGTCAATCAGAACTAACTTAGCCATTTTTTGCTATTGCTAGAGCCGGTTTCGCAAGGACAACAATCGCCTCAAATTCTTCGCCTTCGAGTGTCTCTTTGACTATTAAAGCTTCGGCCACTTTGTCCAAAATCTTGCGGTGCTTTTTCAAAATCGCCTTCGCTGTTTCCAATCCCACATCAATTAATTTTTTCACTTCGGCGTCAATTTGGGCCGCCATGCCTTCAGAAACCCGGATCTGGTCAGGATAAATCCTTCCGTCGACGGTGCGCATTTCCCCGCCCAGATTAACCGGACCGAGAGGGCTCATCCCAAACTCTTCGACCATTTCTCTCGCAATCGTGGTAGCAGCAGAAATGTCCGAGGAAGCCCCAGTGGTCATCTCTGTAAAGACCAACTCTTCAGCCGCCCGGCCGCCAAGCATGGAAGCAATTTGCTGGATTAAGTGGGATTTAGTCTCATGCAGTCTGTCCGCCGCGGGAGGGATTAGTGTATGTCCGAGAGACATACCCCGACTGACAATGCTGATCCGGTGCACCGGATCCATGTGGGGCAAAAAATGCGTCACAATGGCATGTCCTGCTTCGTGATAGGCCGTCATTTTCCGGTCCAGATCCGATTGCAGGCGCTTTCTCTCCGGCCCCAGTTTTACCTTGGTAGCCGCTTCTTCCAGATCTTTCATATCAATGGCCGTTTTGTTCAGCCGGGCCGCCAGAATAGCCGCTTCATTAAGCATATTTTCCAAATCAGCCCCGGAAAAACCGACGGTCCGTTTGGCCACCCGTTCCCAATCCACCGCATCAGTAAACGGTTTGCCCCGTTTATGAACTTGGAGAATGGCTAAACGCCCCTCCTTGTCTGGGAGGTCTAGAAGTACGCGACGGTCAAACCTGCCCGGCCGCATTAAAGCCGGGTCCAACAAATCTCCGCGGTTGGTCGCCGCCATGACGACCACCTGTTCATTGGCTTCAAAGCCATCCATTTCAATTAGAATTTGATTTAAAGTCTGTTCCCGTTCGTCATGACCGCCCATCACGGAAACTGACCGCGTCCGGCCGATGGCATCAATTTCATCAATAAAAATAATCGACGGCTTGCTCTTTTTAGCGGTTGAAAAGAGATCACGAGCTCGACTTGCCCCCACACCTACTAACATTTCCATGAATTCAGAGCCTGCCATCGCGAAGAATGGCACTCCTGCTTCCCCGGCCACGGCTTTAGCCAGCAAAGTTTTACCGGTGCCTGATGGTCCTACCAGCAAAACACCTTTGGGTGTCCGCGCCCCTAGGAGTTGGTATTTCTTGGGATTTTTTAAGAAATCGACCACTTCCGTCAACTCCTGCTTAGCCTCTTCTACCCCCGCCACGTTGGCAAAAGTCACCTTGGGCATGTTTTTGGTGTATAGTTTGGCCGGCGACTGACCGAAGGAAAAAAGAGAATTAGCGCCCTGCATTTGCCGGCGGTAGAGCCATACTAACAGAACAAAGAACAAGGCTATTGG
>CAYJLJ010000079.1:2602-2990 GCA_964371135.1 uncultured Gammaproteobacteria bacterium
CAAATTGGAGGAAAGTATTTACCCAGAAGTTCTTGGAGACATCATTCTGATTGGCTAAAACAATGGAGCCAGGCTCGAGTCCCAGACCGTCGTTTTTAGAAAACAAATCCCGGCTTAAATCTCCATTTGGATCTTTGCGGCTCTCGACGGTTTTGCCGTCTTTGTACTTTATTGTTAAATCGTTTTCAGAAACGGCAATCTTGTCAATTTTTCCCGCTTTGGCATCGGTCAGGACCTGGGAAATCGGAATTTGCTCCGGTTTGGGGCTCCCGCCGCCGGCAAAACTGGACATAGTAAGAATGACCAGCAGGCCGGTCAAAACATAGAGCAGGATATTTTTGAGGTCGAATTTGAACTCAAAACGGAAACCGCGCAGCATTTTTTTGCC
>CAYJLJ010000080.1:0-2941 GCA_964371135.1 uncultured Gammaproteobacteria bacterium
CATGATCTGGATGTTTCCGCTGATGTTTTTGTTTTTGGGAACCCAGTGGCCTTCAGGATTAGCTTTGTACTGGACGGTCAGCAGTATTTTTGCCATCGCCCAGCAATATCAAATTGCGGGACTTGGCGGACTGGAACAATACGTGGTAAACTTCAGGAAGTTAGGTAGACAGGTAGAAAGGTAGTTAGGAATGCCCAGAGCAAAAAAAGTAGCCGCTACAGAAGATAAAAATATCAGCGAAATAGTTAAGAACACTGCCGAAGAATTGTTGGCTCAACTTCAAATTGACTCGGCCGTTAGTGTCAGCGAAGCTGAAGGCGTTTACAGCGTTAATCTGGAAACGTCCGAATCCGGACTTCTGATTGGCTTCCACGGCGAAACCCTTTCCTCTTTTCAGTTGATTTTGGGACTTATGGTCTATAAACGCACCGGCACCTGGACCAAGGTAGTTGTTGAAATTGGAGATTACCGGGCCAAAAGAGCTGAACAGTTGACGGCGATGGCCGAAAGTTATGCCAATCAGGCTGTCTCCACCGGCCAGCCGGTATATTTGCCACCGCTCCCGCCGTCCGAACGCCGGGTTGTCCATATAGCTTTACAGGAAAGAACAGATGTGGAAACTGTTTCCGAAGGTGAAGGAAATCAACGCCGCGTTGTGGTAAAGCCAAAGGCTTCTTAGTTTTCTCCTTGACAAATGTATATTGCTGTAATATACTTTCTTCATGAAGTTACCTATCCCTTTAGTATTTGATTGGGATAAGGGTAATCAAGAAAAAAACTGGATTAAACATAAAGTTAGCCATAAAGAATGTGAAGAATTTTTTCTCAATAATCCAGAGAATGTCTTTATAGACGAGGGACATTCGGACAAAGAGGAAAGATTTATTGCGTACTGGCATACGGATAAGGGTAGAAATTTAGCAATAGTATTTGTAATTAGAGAAAATAAAATCAGGATTATTTCAGCTAGAGATCAAAATAAAAAAGAAAGGAAAAAATATGAAAAAGTTTAAAAAAATTCCCAAATTTAAAAATGAGGACGAAGAAAGAGATTTCTGGGCAAAGGCCGATACTTCACAGTATTTTGATTGGTCAAAGCCTATTAAAATGGACTTTTCTAAATTACAACCATCCACAGAATCGATTTCTTTACGATTGCCAGAGTGGCTATTGTCAGACATAAAAATATTAGCTAATAAAAGAGACATGGCCTATCAATCACTAATGAAATTTATTCTAGCCGACTGGATGCAAAAGGAAAGAAAAATACAAACGACCTAGTTTGTAGTAGGATAAGTTTGTGAACAAACTTCAAAAACTTGTCTTTGCGGGAATTATTTTATTTCTTCCCTCTCAACTTGGTCTCCACTTTTGGCCGGAGTGGGCGTTTATTAATGGCGTCAGAATTGATTACTTCTCCCCCACGCTCTATTTTACTGATGTCTTGGTTATTCTACTTTCCCTTTTGTCATTACGAGCGCAGCGAAGTAATCTCCATTGGAATAAAAGAGATTGCTTCGTCGCTTTGCTCCTCGCAATGACAATTGGAGTAAATGTTTATTTTTCCCTCTCCCCCTTTGTTTCCCTTTATAAATGGTTAAAAATCGGCGAAATGGCGTTTTTAGCCTGGTACGTTGCAAAAAACAAACCGGGTTTAAAGCTGTTAATTATTCCCATTATTTATAGCTGTGTTTTGGCAATCTGGCAGTATTTTAACCATGGATCCGTTGGCGGTTTGTGGTATTTCTTAGGCGAACGGACGTTTAATAATGGTACGCCTGGGATAGCTGCGGGGCGGCCATATGGGACATTTCCTCACCCGAACGTTTTGATGGGATTTTTAACCGTGTCCGGCTTAATAATTATAACATATTTACCGCATATTTCACGCAAGATAACCGCACTGGTTTTAGGCCTTTCATTAATAACTTTAATATTACTTCCGTCGCGTGGTAATCTGCTAAACGGCTGGGGGCTTCGTCAGCAGCTAAATTCAATAGCTGTGCAAGAATGGTTAAAGTCTCCCCTGATCGGGACCGGTTTGGGGACTTCCCCGCTTTATCCCAGAAATATTGCTAATTATGCCATGCTTCACCAACCAATCCATAATATTTTTCTCTTACTGCTGTCTGAAACAGGATTAGTAGGTTTGGTAAGTTTTTTGGTTTTGCTAAAAAAACGTTTTAGTTGGTTGTTATTACCGATACTATTTCTTGGTTTTTTTGACCACTACTGGCTGACTTTACAGCAGGGCCAATTACTTTTTGCCCTGGTACTGGGTATAATCTGGTAGTGAGCTCTGTCTCCCACAAAATTGCCTGGAATACGTTTGCCCAGCTGGCAGGTAAAGCGGCCACGACCACCCTGGGTGTAATTATTACCATTCTTCTCACCCGCTACCTGGGTCCTTCGGGTTTCGGAGCCTTTACTTTCGTTCTGGTGTTTGTCTCAATGTTTGGAACGGTGGCGGATTGGGGTTTGACCTTAATTACCGTTCGCGAGGCCAGCCGGGATGATAAGACTGGCCATGAAATTATCGGTAATGCCCTTGTAATCAGACTGGTTTTGGCGGCGGCGGCGGCTCTTTTGGCGATTCTGGCAATTCAAATTTCTCCGTCTGACGCCACTACCAAACTACTGGTAAGTGTTTTTGCTTTCTCTCTTTTGTTTATGTCCCTGAAAACCTCTTTCCAGATCATTTTTAACGTCAAACTGCGAATGGAAAACACGGCCCTGTCAGATTTTTCCTCCAATATCCTAATTTTAGGATTTGTAATTGCGGTCATTTATTTTCATCTTGGTTTGCCCGGGGTTATTGTGGCCTATCTGGTCGGAGACATTCTCGCGGCGGGAGTTGCGGCCTTTTTGGGTTGGCGTCTTTTGCCCCTAAAGCTTTCCCTCGTCCGGCCGGAAACAAGATTTCTTTTGTGGGAAAGCCTGC
>CAYJLJ010000081.1:0-2826 GCA_964371135.1 uncultured Gammaproteobacteria bacterium
CCATGGATTCAGTTTAGCAGAAATTTTCTTTTTGGGATAAGGTATACTGTGGGCATGTCGTCGCGAGCTACCTTTCTGGGGCATGCAGCGAGTTTTGCCTCTTTTCATGTTGTTGCGGATGACCCCGCTGCCCTGCGAAAAATTGAAAGTATTACTGAAACAACTCCCCAAATTTCCCCGCAGGAACTTATCAACCAGCTTGGTGATAGTAATGCGGCTGTCGCCAAAATTGAAGATAACCGGCTTTCTTTTGCCGCGGTGGGGCAGACCCAGGCCCGGTTATTGCGCGGCTCAAAAATTATTAAACTGGCCGGCGAAGTCTCCGGACCCTTGCAAAAAAACGATATTTTAGTCCTGGGAACGACGGATTTTTTTCTTCATCTCTTTACGCCAACAATTGTCCAAAACCGCGAAGATTTGTTCTTCCGCTACGAATCTCTGGAAAACAAAGCCCCCATCTCTACTCTCGTTTTGAATATTGAGGGAAATTCTAATCTTCCATCACCTGCCATCCATCGTCTGCGCACTCTTTACGCCGCCGGGATTATTCTGATTTTTCTGATCTCCCTGATTTCTTTTCAACTGCGGTCCCGCAGTCTGGAAATGCGAACTGTTAATGCCATCAAAATTGAACAGGACACCCTTGCCGGTCTGGACGAAGCCGGAAAACTAGCGGGTCTCAATGACATTCTGGCCAGAAACACACTGACGGCAGCCAAAGCCAATTTAATTTCTCAGGCTGGGGAGAAATTCGGTCCAAACTGGCAGACTGAAAACGGCCCTGACGTCAAAAGAATTAAGACAGTGCTGGCAAATTTGGATAATCAGTTGGCCAATGTTTCTCACATTTATTCCCTTTCGGGTCTCGATTTATTTTCCGATTTTGACCTGTTGCGGGCGCAATCTAACATCACGGCCGTCTCCTTAAACAAAAATGAGATTATGGCCCTCGATTCGGCCAACGGGGCCGTTTATTCTCTGGGGACGAAAACAAAAACGGCCGCCATCATCGGGGGCGCAGCAGATTTTAAGAGTGAAAGTTTTGTGGATTTTTCTCCCGGCACGGTTTATGTCTATACTCCGGCCGGCATTGAAGCCGTCAACCGCACCACCAACGCCGTTCGTCTTCTGTTTGAGCCTTCAAACAGTTTTCAAAAGATCCGCGGTTTGAAATTTTTCGCCGGAAATCTTTATTTGCTGGACACCACAGGATCCCAAATCTGGAAATATCAGGGAACGGATTTTGGCTTTGCCTCCCCGTCAGCCTATCTTCGTACCGGCAGTGCGGATTTGTCCAACGTCAACTCTTTTGCCGTCGACGGGACAATTTTTGTCCTTAGCAATTCCGGCAATGTCGCCAACTTTTCCGGCGGTTACGGCCAGGATTTTTCCGTAACCGGTTTGGACAAACCGTTTAATAACCCAACCGGTATTTTTACTTCTGATGAGGCAAACAACCTGTACATTCTCGACTCCGGCAATTCCCGGGTAGTAGTTTTAGACAAGAAGGGTATTTATCAGTCCCAATATCTGTTACCTGGAACCCAGTCACTAGAACCTAGTCACTTAATACTAGCCGATGAAACCGTCAAAAAAGTCTTCCTCTTCTCCGGGAGTAAAGTCTACTCCTTCGATTTAAAGTAGGTGGAGATGGGGAGGGTGAGCTCCCGTGTGAAAAAGCAACCTCTAAACATCTACAAGCGTAGTTAGTTCTTATTCTTGGTATTACCGATCAAACTAACAAGAAAGTAATACCGTGGCCGTTCGTCTTAAAACAATAAAGAAAACCAAACTTTATTGTCAGCATTCCGGCTGTGTTTATGCTCCAGAAATCCCACCGGGAAAAGACTTAAGGAACAGCTTTCAACCCTTTTAGCTATAAATGGGATACCCATTCACATCCAATTGGGCGTAGGCAAATGCTAGTTTTTTGTTAGCATTTAAGTTTTGAAACCATCTTTTACGAAGCAGGTTTCCTCTTCGGCTTGCAGTTTTCAAAGTGCTTTTCCATCGATTCGTACATCCCCATATTAAATTCAAAATTCAAAATTCAAAATTATTCTTTTCCTCTTATTGCTAAGTCAATATCCTTTTGCTCGCTTCGCTTTTTTAGTGATTCTCTTTTATCCCAAGCCTTTTTGCCTCTAGCTAGAGCGATCTCGAGCTTAAAGATATTGCCCTTATTATACAACGAAACAGGCACCAAAGTCAATCCCATAGTTTGGGTTTTTGAGGCTAAACCCAAGAGTTCTTTTTTATGCATTAGCAGTTTACGGGAGCGGGTCGGACTGACAGCTTGGACAGAATTTTGATAGGGATGAATGTGGGCATTAACCAGAAAAGCTTGGCCGTCACGGATGTGAATAAAAGCTTCATTAAGAGACACTTGGCCGGCGCGCACAGATTTGACCTCCGACCCTAATAAATCAATGCCGGTTTCAAATTTTTCCAGGAGTTCATAGTTGTACCGCGCAGTGCGGTTCTCAATTCTCATTACCCAATTATCTCATAATTCTAAGCGGGTGACAGGACCCGCGCTTAACCTCCGCGGGCGACACAAATCGCCCAGACTTTTTTGGCCCCAGCACGTTTCAAAACTTTGGCACATTCGAAAATCGTTGAACCGGTAGTGGATACGTCATCAACCAGACACACGCTTGAATTATGAATTATGAATTGTGAATTATGCTTTGCGCTAAACGCATCCCGCACATTCTTCTGGCGCTCCTTATAACCCAAACCAAATTGTGGTTTTGTCTCCTTGATCCTTTCAAGGCAATCTACAACCTTCGATTGCGTTTTTGCATAATTCTTACTACTTAATTC
>CAYJLJ010000082.1:0-2769 GCA_964371135.1 uncultured Gammaproteobacteria bacterium
ATTCAGAACTGATCCTTGCGAAAAACTGGCCGTTTCTAAAAAACGGGCAAAGGCGCTTAAGTTTCTCGTCATGCCTTCCTGCAAAACCTCTTCGTACAAATAAGTTTTTACATAACTTTCAAGGTACTTCTTTTTATCCGGTTCGGAAAATATTGAAGGCAAAGCCCCATATTCTAATACCGTTTCCAAATTAAAATCATCACCTAACTCCACCGCGGTCAACGGATACATATAATACGTCAAAGCCCTTCCGGCTAATAAATTTTGTCCGCCGCGGCGCAATTTTCTGGCACTGGAGCCGGTCAGAACAAATTTATAGTGTTTCGCCTCAATCAGGCGGTGAACTTCATTTAATAATTCCGGTACGCGCTGGACCTCATCAATAATTATCCAGTCAAATTTTTCTTTTTCTGAATAAGTCTCCAGATGTGCTGGCCTGGCTAAAAAATCGGTATAAATTTCCGGGTCTAAAAGGTCAAAATACAGAGCATTCGGAAAATTTTTGCGGATCCAGGTAGTCTTACCTGTTCCCCTTGGCCCAAACAGAAAAAAACTCTTTTGTGCCGGGAACTTTATTAATCTGGAGTACATAACTCCAATTATATATATATTTTTGGAGTTGTCAAGTCCTTATTTAATGATGCAAGGGCCATACTCATAGCCTCCTCTAATTGGTTAACAATTTCTCTCGCTTTTTCAAAAGACAAGGGTTGATGTTGTCCGGGAAAATAGTGGAAAACCATATTTCTCCCCTCTTTCCAGGCCTTCCACAGCGCATCAGCCAAAATTATTCCCCCGGGTAAATTTAATATTCGATCATAAACAGACTCCTCATGGCGAAGCTCTTTTTCCAGTTGCGGATTTAGGGCTTTCCCCACCCGCCAGTGATCGGAATTATATTGGTTTTCGGAAATGGCGCCAATTTGAAAAAAGAGCTTTTTCAGGAAGCCTTCGTAAACTTTAGCAAAGGGAAAGATGACAAACGAGTAGTCCGAGTAAACAGAGTCCGAAGTTGTAACGAGTAGCTTTTCCCCGTCGCCGTAAAGCGCGGCCAGTTCCGGTCCCAGAAAATTTTCTAAATTTTCAGTCATAAATCGTAAAACGGGATTGCCGGTTTTTGTTTTAAATTTAGATTCACTAACAGCATATCTTTTGGTTTATAAATTTCCAAAAAGCTTTTTATTGATGGCGTTAACTCTGGCTTTTCCATTTTTTGAGCTTTCACTTCTACTGCTTTTTCTACACTTCCCGCCCTGGAAACCACAAAATCCATTTCCGCCCCCACTTTTGTCCGCCAATAATTAACTTTCTCTACCGGGCTCAGCTTTTCCAAAATACGGTTTAAAACAAAATTTTCCAAGAGAACGCCTTTGTCCGGCCGGATGTCAAACGCGGTAAAATTTCTAAGCAGCATATTTCTAAGCCCCAAATCAAAAAAATACACTTTTGGGCTTTTAACAATTTCCTTGTGCGGCCGTTTAAAAAATGGCGGGACGGTGTGTAGAACAAAACTACCTTCCAAATAAGATAAAAAATTGTCCACTGTCATTCGGCTGGATCCAATCATTCCTGCCAATTGGTCTTTATTTAATACTCCGCCTAATTCTCCGGCCAATATGCTTACCATTTTTAAAAATGAACTTTTATTTCGAACTTCAAAAAACAGCCCGATGTCTTTTTCTAAATAAGAAGTGTAAATTTCTTCCAGATGGCCAATTTTCTCTTCATCCGTTTTAGCCACCACTACTCTTGGATAACCACCAAACCGGACATATTCGTCTAACAAATTTAGCATTTTCCCTTGATAAACTTTTGAAAGAACTTTTAAATCTTTTATTTCTGGTTCTTTATAGTTAACAAACTCGTTAAAAGTAAGAGTTGGCAGAAAAAAAGTTTTCTTCCGGCCGGTTAACGGTTCAACAATTTTACTTTTGATTTCCAAGGCTGAAGAACCAGAAAGTATGAATTTGCATGGCAAGTTGCTGTCGTATACCCCCTTCATGAAAAGACCGGTGTTGGGAATTCTTTGGACTTCGTCAATGAAAACGTAAACGTTCTTTTGTACGGATAAATTCTTAAGATAAGCAATAAAATCAGTTTGGCTGGCAATTATTTCCTGATCGGCAACAATATCTAAATTTAGAAACAGCGTCTTTTTACCGCCTTCCAGAAGCTTTTTTTCTAGGATTTTTAAAACTGTTGTTTTTCCGCTTTGCCGGGGACCAAGAAGCAGGGTTATTTCTTTCTCTGCTAAATGCTTTTCAAGAGATGGTACTATTTGTCTTGTTATAGTTGCATTTGTCATATGACAAATATGACATATAAGGTCGGTTTTGTCAATACGATCATTGTGCACTCTTTCCGAAAGCCACGCGGAAGCAGGAGAAGTCCAAAACGTTAATCACGCCGTCACCGTTGCAGTCATAACACCGGCCGTTGGCCCCCAGGTTGCCCCAACAAGCGTTAGCTTCGTTAGCTTTAGTTGTACAAACTCCCGCCTGGCAGGTTCCGTCAGTTATTGCGGTTGTAGTACAAGCAGTGCTGTCCGCTTTGTTTGTAACTGTACACACGTTATTTACAACCGCCGCCGTTTTGCAGACGTCAGTCGTAGTACATGAAGACGAACCGCAACTGCCGCCCACCTCGGTACACACGTCAGTATTATTCCCCGCACCGGTAACACTGACGCAAGAGCTGTTAACGCAGGATAAATGAGTTGCAGTTGCTGTTGCGCATACTCCGGCTGTGCAAGTTTGACCAGTAGTACAG
>CAYJLJ010000083.1:0-446 GCA_964371135.1 uncultured Gammaproteobacteria bacterium
AAATCTTTTTCCGCAATGTCTTCAAAATAGGTAAGAAGTAGTTCCTTGCTGCCCTTACCCAAAACTATGTCTGGGAAACCACCGGTTGCTAAATAGTCTTGCAGGGAATTAATACTGACATTGTTTCGAAAATCCAAGAACTCACTGAAAGAGAGCGGATAAACAGTTATGTTTTGGTGCCGCCCGGTTAAAACCGTAGCCATTTCTTTAGATAATAATTTACTGTTGGAGCCGGTCATGACAATTTTTGCCTTGCCAAGCTCCTGGACCATCCGTACCCACCGCTGCCAATCGGCAACCTCCTGAATTTCATCCAAAAATAAATAGATTTCTCCTTTTGGATTTAAACCCGTTTTAAAAGTTGTAAAGATTTGTTCCAGAAGCCTGGTGTCCCTGCTTATAAATCGGGGATCTTCAAAATTAACCAGCAGAATGTTGTTTTTAGA
>CAYJLJ010000083.1:456-2475 GCA_964371135.1 uncultured Gammaproteobacteria bacterium
GTAATTATTGATTTCCCGCTACGTCTGACGCCGGAAACAACCACAATTTGGCCCGTTTCCAGCGCCTGGCGAATTTTACCTACGTAACTTTCCCGCAAAATGCCGGTGGCCAACGGTTTTTCCCAAAAGTTCCAATCGGAAAGTATGGCTAAAAGCTCGTTTTTGTCCATTAGTTTTATTCTACTCGATAAGAATAGCAGTTTTTGTCGAATATGTCAAGGAAACTAGAATTATGCTATCATTTAATAATGGACGTAACTGTAGTCATTGTCTCGTTTAATGCCAAAGACGTTTTAAAGCGGTGTCTGGACGCGGTGTTTCAGTTTACGGCCGGAGTAGAATTTGAAGTCATCGTGGTGGACAACGCCAGCACGGACGGAGCCATTGGGGTTCTCAAAGACTACGAAAAGAAATTTAAAAATCTCAAAGTTATCTATTCAAGAGAGAATCTGGGGTTCTCCAAAGGCAATAATGCGGGCATGAAATTGGCGGCGGGGAAATATATCCTTCTTTTAAACAACGATGCCATTCTGGTGGAAAATTCCCTTAAGACGATGTTTGACTGGATGGAAACGCATCGTAATATTGGCGCGGCTTCATGTCTTCTTGTGGATAATGAACAAAAAATTTCCTCAATCATGTCAGCGGGCTATTTCCCCTCTTTGCGCAGTCTTTTTGCCTGGGCTTTCTTTCTTGACGACCTGCCGAGCGTTTCAAAGATGTTTAAGCCGTACCATATTCATACCAAGCTTCAGTCCCCAAAGGAGAAATTCTTTCCGGACTGGATTTCCGGCTCGTTTTTCTTTGTCCGGCGGGAAGTAGTGGAAAAAACCGGGGGCTTTGACCCGATGATTTTTATGTATGGAGAGGATTTGGATTGGTGCTATAGAATAGTAAAAAACGGCTGGAAAATCGGCTATAATCCCGCCACGCGGGTGATTCATATTGGCCAGGTTAGCCAAAACCAAATGCCGAGAGGGTCTGTTTTGGGCGAATTTTCCGGCCTCAAATTTTTTTACGCCAAACATTTTTCCGGCTGGCGGCAGATAGTTTCAGGCACGATTTTGGACATCGCCGCCTTTTTGCGCGTTATATTTTGGCTGCTCAGGCGTAAACTCCCAATGGCCAAAGTTTATGTTGAAGCCCTGTTTGGTTAGATTATGGACACGCTTGCACATGGTCTTTATGGAGCTGCACTAGTTGCGGGTACCCGGGACGAGAAGAAAATGTTTTTGGCAGCCACCTTCGGGATGCTGCCGGACATTATTCCCTATGCTGTTTCTCTTGCCCAACACGGTAATATTTACGATGTGAACCTCACTTTGTATTACGCCACGCACAATATTTTCGCCGTCGGATTGTTATTGCTTCTTTTTCGCAAACACTGGTTTTTAGCCGGGGCTTACGGATTGCATGTCTTTTTTGATATCTTTACCCACTGCGGTCTTTTTGCCACCCGGTTTTTGTTCCCGCTTAGTAATCTTAATTTTTGTACTTTTAACTATGGTGCCGGCGACGCCTGGCTGGCGTGGGAAATAAACTACGGCATTTTAATTGGCATTTATTACATGATTTATCTAAAATGGTACAAGCCCTATTTGAAAAAATGATTTCTGTTGTTATACCTAACTATAATTCAGGCAGCTTGCTTTCCAAAAACCTCCCAAAACTCTTTGACCTGTTAAAAAAATCCAAATTGGAATATGAAGTTATTGTAACGGATGATTGTTCAACGGATGATTCCCTCACAGCCCTTACTTCCCTTAAATCCCTTACCGTCGTCACTTCACTAAAAAATACTGGTTTTGGGTCTAATGTTGACCGGGGAATACAAGTTGCTAGAGGTGAAATCGTGTTTATTTTAAACGCCATTGACGCCCTGCCGGAAAAACCGGAATATTTTTCTTTAATGCTGGAGCATTTTAAAGATCCAAAAGTTTTCTCAGTTGCTGCTGTCAAAAAAGACGAAACCGGAACTCATGGTAGCGGGCAAATTTATTTTGAAAAAGGGTTTTTTCT
>CAYJLJ010000083.1:2485-2761 GCA_964371135.1 uncultured Gammaproteobacteria bacterium
TTTCTACACCGTCGCAAACTAGTCACTAGTCACCAGTCACTAGCAACTACTTCGTGGGCTGATGGCGGAGCCCAGGCTATAAGGAAAGACTATTATTTAAAAATTGGTGGCTTTGACCCCATTTATAAATTTTACTGGGAAGATGTTGATCTTGGCTACCGGGCCTGGAAAGCCGGTTACAAGATTATCTACGAGCCACGAGCCGTCCTGCTACATGCCAAGTCCGAGGGGCCCATTGCCAAGCGCTACAACGAGCATGAAAGAAAAATATTAAAC
>CAYJLJ010000084.1:0-2756 GCA_964371135.1 uncultured Gammaproteobacteria bacterium
AAAATCGTGGACGGCCCGTTTGCCGATTTTTTGGGCACTGTCGAATCCGATGATGAAGCCCGCGGCAAGGTCAAAGTTCTGGTTTCCATTTTCGGCCGGGAAACTCCGGTCGAGCTGGACTTTTTACAGGTGAGTAAGTTATAGTAAAAGCTTATGGCGAAAAAGATTAAAACAGTCATCAAACTTAATTTACAAGCCGGGGCGGCAACTCCTGCCCCGCCGGTCGGTCCCGCCCTTGGCCAGCACGGTCTGCCTATTATGGATTTCGTCCGGGCCTACAACGAAAAAACCGCGGACAAGAAGGGACAGGTAATTCCTGCTGTTATTACCGTATATGAAGACAGAACGTTTTCATTCATTACCAAGCTGCCTCCCGTTTCGGAATTAATCAAGAAAGAATTAAAAATTGAACACGGCTCCGGCAAAGCGGGGCGGGAGAGTGCCGGGACTCTCTCCGGTGCCCAGGCCCGCAAAATTGCGGAAACTAAAATGGAAGATTTAAATACAACAAACATAGATAGTGCAACTAAAATAGTACAAGGTACCGCCCGGTCGATGGGAATCAAAAATGGGTAAAGTAAAACAAGTTATCATGGGCGACGAAGTCGCGGAAGCAGAGGCTAAAAAGAAAGCCGCGGAAAAACGTGCGCAAAAAAAGCTAGCGAAGAAAGAAGAAGTTAAAGAAGTCGAAGAAGTTAAAAAAGAACCTAAAAAGTCTTTGAAGTCTTCGCCATCTATGCCGTCTAGAGGTAAAAAATACCTCGCTGTCGCCCCTTTAGTCGATAAGAAAAAGGTTTATTCCCTGGCCGATGCGTTAGATTTAGTCAAAAAAACCAGCTATTCAAAATTCGACGGCACGGTAGAAATGCACTTGAATGTAATGGAAAAGGGGCTGCGCGGAGTTGTTTCCCTGCCCCACGGAACCGGAAAGAAAATCCGCGTCCGGATCGCTGACGATGAACTTATTGCCAACCCGGTTATCGATTTTGATATTCTGGTGGCTCATCCGTCAATGATGCCAAAGCTAGCCAAAATCGCCAAAATCCTTGGGCCCAGAGGTTTAATGCCCAATCCCAAAACAAATACGATTAGTGAAAATCCGGAAGAACTAGTTAAAAAATTGACTGGATCCGCCAGCTGGCGGACCGAAACTGACTTCCCCATCGTTCATACGATTATAGGCAAGGTATCTTTTGAGGACAAAAAGTTAACAGAAAACTTGAGTGTGATTGTTAAATCAATTGGCAAAGACAAAATAAAATCCGCGTTCCTCAAGCCCACCATGGGCCCGGCCGTCAGGGTTGCAATTTGAACTATAGGGTGGTATAATCTGTTCATATGAATAAGAAAACCGAGCAGGCAGATCGAGACTTTGGTTCTTTTCATAGACCAAGCGAAGGAACCCGCGGGGTTATGGAAAGCCAACCCGCCAGGACACCAGTTTCTATGCCAAAGCCCGAGACGCCAAAAACAAAAGGCTGCTTCTTAGGTTTGGCCCTTGCCTTGTTAGGTGTTCGCTGATAAAATAATTTAGTTCCTAAGACAGTAGGCGGTTAATAAGACCTACCGAGGTGAAATATGCCAAAACAGAAAAATATTGCTACGGTTGCCGCCCTTTCCGAAAAACTAAAGCGCGCTAAAGGCGTGGTCGTGACTGACTACCAGGGATTAACCCATAAACAAATGGAAGCCCTGCATGGTGCCGTGAAAAAGGCCGGTGCCGAATACGTAGTTGTAAAAAACAGCCTGTTGAACATTGCTTCTAAAAAAACCGTCACGTCAGTAGGCCCGACGGCCGTCCTTTTATCTTATGAAGACGAGTTTGCCCCTCTTAAAGAGTTGTTCAAATTTATCAAAATAAATTCCCTGCCGAAAGTTAAAAAGAGCTTGATTGGCCAAACTGAATACGACGCAATGGAAACCGCCCGGATTGCCGGGCTGCCGGATAAAGTTGGCCTGATTGCCCAACTGATGTTTACATTAAATGCAAATACGCAAAAGCTAGCGTACTTATTAACGCAGATTAAAAAGGACTGACCCTCCTACTCTCGTGTTTGAGTCATGCACTACGTGTATGCCCTCAAGCACTCGTTTCGGAAGGGTTCAAGAAACAGTAAATTCGTTTTACTCATTAACTGTTTCTAGAAGGTGGTGAGAATTTATGTCTGATAACGTAACCAAAATAGTCGAAGAAGTTGAAAAAATGACAGTTCTCGAGGTGGCTGATTTAGTCCGCGCCCTTGAGGAAAAGTTTGGCGTCACGGCGCAGACGTTGCAAACCGCAGTTGCCGGCCCAGCTGCTGCCGAAGTTGACAAGCAGGAAGAACAAACTACATTTAATGTTATGATCACTGCTGCCGGAGCCAATAAAATCTCCGTCATTAAAGCAGTTCGTGAAGTAGTACCGACATTAGGTTTGGCTGAAGCTAAAACACTTGTGGAATCTGCCCCGAAAGAAGTAGTTACCGGAGTTAATAAGGCCACTGCTGAGGAAGCTAAGAAAAAGCTTGAAGCAGCCGGTGCCACAGTGGAGCTGAAGTAATTTAAGACTCTTAAGAAGCTTAAAAAATCCTCGCTTACCGCGGGGATTTTTAGTTGTTGACAACCTATGTACCACTTTGTTATAAAGTAACTAACTTAATATTACTTCCATGGCTGTGATTGATCAAAAGATATCAATAGAAAACTTACCGGATCTTCTGACTGTAAAAGAAGTTGCCCAACTTCTGCGGGTTTCAGTTCTTACTATTAAACGC
>CAYJLJ010000085.1:0-2701 GCA_964371135.1 uncultured Gammaproteobacteria bacterium
CGCTTGGTCGCTGGTTCGACTCCAGCCGGGCCCACTTTCCTTGTTCGTGGTCCCCATTCAGGGGATGGTATTCGACTCCAGCCGGGCCCACTTTCCTTGTTCGTGGTCCCCGTTCAGGGGATGGTATTCGACTCCAGCCGGGCCCACTTTCGATTTACGATTTACGATTGACGATTGACAATTTACGATTTTTGATCGCTGGCGCCCATTTAGGGGACGATGCTCCAATCCAGCCGTGTCACCCCATCTCCATATCTCCGTCCTTCATCCTTCATCTTTCATCCTTCTTCCTTTTCCCCCCTTCCTGAACGCCAGATTAATATTTCCCCACCAAAATCATCGAATCCAGTACCGGAGTACCAAAATCACCCACCGCCTTTGTTGCGGACTGTATTATTGGCGGGTACAATGAAAGAACAAAATCGCGCTAACACTCGTTATTAAACTGGCTTCGCGCCAGTCCTTGAAAAACGGAGGTACCATGTTTTCAAATAGAAGTTACTCGTTTGCCCGTGCGTCCCTGCACGGACTGGCCATCCTCGGCCTAGTGCTTACGGCCGGGGTGAGCGCCTCGCCGGCCTATGCCGCGGTCCCCAGCAATGACAACATCGCAAATTCCATTAATATCACAACTGCGGCCTATGCAGGCACCCTATTGGATATAACAGGCGCTACTACAGAAGTCACCGACCCGGTGATTTCCTGTGGCGGCGCGCAGGGACATAACTCGGTCTGGTACACGTTTACACCAGCTGTCTCCGGGGAAGTTAGCATCAACACCACAAACAGCCAGTACGACACCATCCTGGCCGTATTCAAAAATGATCCCCTTGTCCCAGGCGGCCTGATCGAGTTGGGCTGTAACGATGATTCGGGTGGGACAATCTCTGCATTGACCATGCCTCTGCGCGGCGGGGTCCGGTATTACATTGAAGTTGTCAGCAAGGCTGTCCTGCCTGCCACACCGGCTAAACGCATGCACATTAATTATTCCTTTTCCCAGAAGGTGGTTGCCTGGAGCGATCCGCTTGGCAAAAAATGGGACAGCGCGGATGGCGTTTTCACTTTCAGCGCCGGCTGGCAGCTCATTCCCGTGCTGGGCGCATATAAGGGCGCCATTCAAATCTCCAACAATGTGAACAACACCGCCATAGCCTATTTCGATGGGAGCAGGTTCGATCTCTACTACGCGCTCGGACCCCAGATGGGCTACCTGGATGTGTACGTTGACAATATCCTCCAAGTGACCCTGGGACAGGGTAACGCAACTTATCTCGTCAATCAGGTTTGGTCGAGTCCGACTTATTCCGATGGCGTCCACAAATTGACCTTGCTCCACGGGGCTGGCGGCACCAAAGCCAACTTTGACTATATTACCGTCTATTCCTTCCCGGATATCATCCCGCCCGCCCAGATTAGCAATCTGACCGCTACCACCGGGACCGCCACCGGCAAAGTCACCCTCAAATGGACCTCGGTTGGCGATGACGGATTGGTGGGCACCGCCACCAGTTACGAGGTGCGCTACTTCCTGAGCCCCATTCCCAGCAATTGCCAGGTCAACTGGTCTAGCGGCGGCTCCATCACCTACGGTCTGCCCGCGCCCGTAATCGCCGGCACCGTCCAGCAGGCCACGCTCAACGGGCTTGCGCCGGGCGTCGCCTATGACTTTTGCATCGCGGCCGTGGATGAGGCCGGGAACATGGGCGTGGGATCCAACGTGGCCACCGCCACTCCCTTTGCCGGCGTGATTTACGGCACCGGTACCTACGATGACAATAATAGCGCCTGGTCGTACACCGGCAACTGGGAACTGGTCAGCAATCCCGATGCCCGCTATAACACCCTGCACGTCTCCAACAAGGTGGGCGACTATGCATTCTTCTACTTCACCGGCACCCAGTTCGTCTTTACCTATACTTCCGGGCCCATCGGCGGCCTGCTGGACATGTATATTGACGGCGTGTATGAAACCACGCTTGACCAGTATTCGCCCTTCCCGATCATCAACCGCGTCTATACCAGCCGGATGATCCTGCCGCTCGGCCCGCATTCCGTGCGCTTTGTCCACAATAGTTTCGGCCCGCCCCCGCCTCAGATCCAGGTGACGATAGACCAGATCTACATCAACTCCCCCGTGGATGGCGGACCGCCGAATCCTATCAATGACTTGACGGCGGTCACCGGGACGAATAGCGGCGAGGTGGACCTGGCCTGGACCGCCACCGGCGACGATCCCGGTGGCATTGGCACTGCCTCCCATTACGCGATCCGCTACTCTACCACCCCGATCCTGACCGAGGTGGATTGGATCTATGCCAGTCCGGCCGCGGGAGTCATTCCCGCGCCCCACCCGGCGGGTACGCCCGAAGCCATGACCGTTGTGGGACTGACGCCCGGCGCAAATTACTGGTTCGCAGTGTGCGTCTCTGATGATGCTTTTTACGATGTGCTGTCGAATAGCGCCCAAGTGGACATCCTCCCCCCGATTCTTCCTTTCCGCATCTATCTTCCGCTAATAATGAGCAGCCAAGGTAGTGGTGTGTTTTATGGGGTAAGATGTTCCCCATGATGTCGTCTTGCCTGGTTAGAGCAACATTGGGCCAATCTCTCGCCCATCTGATCTCATAGCAATTTGCGTGGGCAAAGTGACAGTCACTTTGGAAGATACTGTTGGCGAACTCAGGTGATAAGCGAGCGT
>CAYJLJ010000086.1:0-2662 GCA_964371135.1 uncultured Gammaproteobacteria bacterium
AGGAAATCGAAGATAGTCGATCATCCATTGTCTTCCCACGAGCCTACGACCATGGAAGAACTCCTGGCCCTGGAGGTTTTCCGGCCCCGCGGCTATAAGCGCGGCGATGTCGTTGCCGGCACCGTTTCCTCCATTTCCGGCAAAGAAGTCCTGATTGATTTTGGCGGCAAGATGGAAGGCGTGGTGGGGGAAAAAGAGTGGGACATTGTCAAGGACTTCGTCTCCAGGCTCAAACCCGGGGACAAAATCCCGGCAGTCATTATCTCTGCCGAAAATGACAAAGGGCAAATGATTGTCTCCATCCGCTCGGCCGGCTCAAAATTCCGCTGGCAAAGAGCGGCGGAACTTCTCAAATCGGGTGAAGCGGTTAATGTCAAGGGTGTCGAAACCAACAAGGGCGGCTTAATCGTGGAATTTGAAGGCATCCGGGGCTTCGTCCCCGGCTCCCAGCTTACGGTTGAACACCAGGGAGAAATTGCCAAAATGCTTAACCGGACAATTTCTGTCAAGGTAATCGAGGTCGATCAGGCCCAAAACAGACTAATATTTTCCGAGAAGGCCGTGACGGGCGCCGCCGACCTGGCCAAAAAGCTCGAAGAAGTTAAATCCAAAGTCAAAATCGGGGAGAAATATTCCGGCAAAATTTCGGCCGTCATGTCCTACGGCGTCTTCGTTAATCTGGATCCGCCAGCTGGCGGATGCGACGGCTTGGTACACATCAGCGAAATTTCCTGGACCAAAGTGGAAAATCTGGGAGATCTTTTCAAAGTGGGAGACAAAGTTGAAGTTCAGGTTTTGGGCATTTCCGAGTCTGACGCGAAATTAAACCTCTCCATTAAACAGCTTTTGCCCGACCCCTGGCTCGATTTAGCCAAGAAATATACCGCCGAACAGGAAATCAAAGGCAAAGTCACCCGGACAAGTAATTATGGGGTCTTTGTCCAGCTGGAAGAGGGGATAGAAGGTCTGATCCATATTTCCAAAGTTTCGGCCGACGCCTCGTACGAACCGGGTGACAAAGTTACCTGCACGATCGAGTCTGTTGATTCCATTGCCCACCGCATCTCCTTAATTCCCGTCCTTAAAGCCAAACCGATTGGGTATAAGTAATTGGCTTTTGCTATCTTTTATTACGCTTCGACGAAAGATAAAAAACAAAGACGGTAAGGTTTAGTCATACAACACATACCCCTGCCCCCGTACCGTGTAAATCAGCTCCTGGTATACCCCGGCGTCTTTGATTTTCTTCCTTATTTTTTCCATGACTTTGGCAATGGAGTAGAGAGAAAATTTGTCTAAAGCATTTTCCTGCCAAAACCAGTCGCCGATTTGGTCATAAGTCACGATCTTGCCTTTATTATTAATTAGCCCGTCAGTAATGCGTTTTTCTGTTGGAGTAAAACGAACCGGCGGCATGACTGGTGTTATGGGAAACCCAAGTTTAGCTAAATAATCATTGCTTTCAGCTACTAAATTTGACGGAATTTCCGGTAAACTGGCTACGGTGGGGTGGTAATCCGGAAACAAGTTTATATGTGTCAAAACAAAATCCACGCTGGCTTCCACCTGATACCACAACGAAAGATTAGGAGTCGGGTGCTCAATCCAGATTAACAGGGTTAAAATGCTTTCGGCAATTTGAGCGGCGGAAAAATCCTGCCGGACAGTAATTTTAAAGTCAAATTTTTTACCAACACGTTTAAAAAAGAAGCTGCTCACGCTGCCAAATGGCGTAATTAGAACACTAATATTTCTCACTTTGTTTAAAGGCAATTTCGGCAAAAAATCCGCAACCAGTTTAAAAAACTTGGCCTCTTTTTGGCGCCAATCCTTTTCTAATTGATTGCTACATTGCTTCATTGCTATATTGCTCATTAGTTTTTGTGCCATCTCCACCGTTTCCTTATCAAACCCAAATAGAAAGTCGCTTTGGGTATACTCGCTAAATTTATTCCAAAAGGCAGTGGTGTAGGGGAGTTTGGGAAAATAAATTGCCCGGCTTTCGTTCTTAATTAACCGCGGCAACACCAAAAACCGCCGGTCCTGATAAAACTTGCAGACAATTTGTTTGGAGAGATAGCACAAGTAATTAGCCAATCGCTCGGCCGTAGGCTCCAAAAAAGTGACTTTAGGGTGGTTCATACAAGGTTCAAACTTATGTTTCCAGGTTAGTTTATCATAGCACCAGTTAGTCCTATAGTCAAAATATGACTTATTCTGTCGAATGGAAACATACGAAATATGAGCTTGCCGGAGGTAGTGAGACAAAAAGAGTTCCTATAGATGATCATTCAGATGGAAAGGGAAACTCGTGCCAGGGGAGGATTGGTTTATTACAATTGGACGTAAAAACTTCGCAAGTTAGTGGTGGTAAAGAAATTGGTGACTTCCAAATAATTATGCCCCAGGAAACATTTACAAATTACCTTGTTATTTGTGAAATGTGCAGAACTAAAGTAGGCTAGTAAATTACAGGGTTGCACCCTGTAAAGTAAATAAGGTCGGTTCAAACCAAGTTCATGAAGATTTAAATGGCACTAATTAAAATCAGGCAAATGTCCACAGAACTTGGTCTAAGTCAAATGTTTTGGGCGCTTGTAGATGGCGTTAATAATGACGCTATCGAAGCTGGAGACATTGAAGTTGCCCGTCAGGGTAGACC
>CAYJLJ010000087.1:0-2646 GCA_964371135.1 uncultured Gammaproteobacteria bacterium
GCGGCGACACGAACGGCATAATTGTTTTCGGTTAACACGGTCTTGAGGTATTCCCTGATGCCATCTTCGTCTTCAATGACGAGCAGATTTTTCAACATGCTTTCGCTAATATACCACAGAATTGTAAGAATGCTAGTCCCTAATTTCTTACTCCACACTTACGCCTGTTTAGCCTCAAAATTACTGCCAGATCTTACTATGTCAAAATATGAAAGGAGGTGGAAAAAATGGCAGATGATATGAATATGGATGATACCGGTCAGGGAAGAGGTTGGCACGGAGATTCGCAGGGACATGCACAGGCAGGACGCCAGGGCGGAATGTCCCAGGGAGTCCAGAATAATCCCGGTAACTTCGCTAATGACCGCCAAAAAGCCCGCAGAGCCGGGAAAAAAGGCGGAAAAAGCCGCAGCCGCGGCATGAGTCAGAGCCAATAAATTTCTCCGGCTATCAGACCCGGTAGCCAATCCGGGTCTGTATGATATCAAGTCTTTACGAATGATATTGCAACTTTTCAACCTTTTAATACACAAAAACGCGGCTATATTGATATAATTGGCTTGGCAATAATTATTGCCCGGTCGTCTAGTGGTAGGACAACGGGTTTTGGCCCCGTTTACCGTGGTTCGAGTCCATGCCGGGCAGCATTTTTTTAACATTAGCCTCGCAGGGCCTCTCCTTGCGAATTTAGGTGTAAAATGTAAGGGTGAAAAATATTGGCAAAATTATTAACATCTCCCGGCCATTGTGGTCAATTCTGGGTTTAATCGCTCTGTTAATTGTCATTTCCGCCGGACTGGAGCTGGCCAGTCCAATTATTTCCAAACTAATAGTTGATGAAATCGTAATCCAAACTTCCAGCCAAACCGGCAGGCTGCAGACTTTAATCATGCTTGTTATTTTAACTTTTGCCGCTAACCTGGCCGGGATTATTGTTTCCGGGATTTCCGACCGGATTGGGGACCATTTTGCCGGCAAACAAAGAAAGCTGTTAACTGAAAAGTTTTACGCGAAAGTGTTGGCTTTACCCCAGAGCTATTTTGACAGCGAAATTTCAGGCAAGATTGTTAATCAACTTAGCCGCGGGATATTTACCATCCAAAACTTTACCAACGCCGCGACCAATTTTATTATTCCCTCGTTTTTGCAAAGCATCCTGACGGTATTGCTTTTAGCCCAATATAGCCTGGCCATTGCCCTTCTGGTGTTTATTCTCTTTCCCATTTATTTAGCCATGTCCTATTATTCTTCCTTAAAATGGGGCAAGGCCGAGGTGGAAAAAAATAGTTTGGAAGACCACTTGCGGGGCCGGCTGCAGGAAGTAGTCAGCAATATTAAAATCGTTAAAGCTTTTCTTACCCAGAACCTCGAGTTTGACTTTGTTTCAGAAAAGCTAACGGGAATTAACCGGATATATGCCGGCCAAAGCTCTACTTATCACTGGATCGATTTTGGCCGGAACGCCAGTTTAGTGGTCATTCTTTTGGGCATAAATATTTTGGTTTTTTACCAAACCTTTACCGGAGCCATGACTATCGGAGTAATGGTCTTAATCATTCAACTGGTTCTCCAGGCCCGGCGGCCGCTTTTTGCCATGTCTTTTATTCTGACCCAATTACAAAATGCCGAAAGCGGTTCGAAAGAGTTTTTTGAAATTTTGGAATTGCCGGAGACGGAAAATACCGTCAGTCAAAAAATCCATCCCAAATTAGTCAAACCTTCCCTGGAGTTTAACCATGTTTCGTTTAATTATTCTGATTCGGCCGCGGTATTAGCAGATATTTCTTTTAAAATTAACCCCGGCGAGAAAGTTGCCCTGGTCGGCCATTCTGGGGCGGGTAAAACCACTATTACTAATTTAATTTTGAAACTTTATGAACCCACCCATGGCGACATCGCCCTTTTGGGTAAAAACTACGCCCAGAGTAGTTTTGCCGATGTCAGACAAAATATTGCCCTGGTGTTTCAGGAAAATGAACTTTTTTCAACAAGCGTTAAAGACAATGTTGGCTATGGATCCCGGGCAAACGATGGTCAGATAGTTGACGCCCTCAAGGCAGCTAACGCCTGGGATTTTGTAACCAAACTGCCCCACGGCATGGATTCATTGGTCGGGGAACGGGGAGTAAAACTTTCCGGCGGCCAAAAACAAAGAATCCAGATTGCCCGGGCAATTTTGAAAAAAGCCCCGATTTTAATTTTGGATGAAGCCACCAGCAGCCTGGATGCCAAATCGGAAATGGAAGTCCAAGCCGCTTTGGAAAAATTGATGGTTAATAAATTAGTAATAATTATTGCCCACCGGTTTTCGACCCTGCAAAACGTGGACCGGGTAATTGTTTTAGATAACGGCCAAATCAGCCAGCAGGGGACACCACGGGAACTTGCCCAACAACCGGGTGTCTACTCAACTTTGCTGAAATACCAAATCGAGGGAAACAAAAAATTATTGGAAGGGTTTGAACTGGCATGACTAATTTTTGGACAAAATTACCCAAACCCTTTACGGTCCTGGCCCCAATGGATGATGTCACGGATGTGGTTTTTCGGGAAATTATTAATGAAACGGCCCGGCCGGACGTGTTTTTTACGGAATTTGTCAGCAGTGACGGACTGCTTTATAACCCGGCTTCATTAAGTAAAAAA
>CAYJLJ010000088.1:0-2549 GCA_964371135.1 uncultured Gammaproteobacteria bacterium
CGTCTCCCTTCGGTGGGTGGGGTCGGGGTCAGGCCACGAGATCGCGCTCGAAGGGCTCAATGTGAATGTCCGAGGCCCGGGATTTAATGGCGAAATCCAAAAGAGAGGAAATAATTTTGGCCACCGGCGCGTCGCGGATCACTCCTTCTATCTTGTTTAGGTCCGGGTTAAGCAAATCAGGAGAGTCCGGAGCCTCTTCCAAAGCAGCGCTGACTTCGGTGGTTAGACCCTGATTATAGCGGTCATCCGCCAGAGTTTTAATGATTTCCGGAGTGGAAAGAAACGGCCGGATTTTCTTTAGTGTCTTTTTTTCCAGAAAAGAGATGGCGTTAATGTCCAGGGGGTCAACCATGGCCACGCTCAAAATTCCCGTAGTCAGATCGAGTTCAAAAGGGATAACCATGTAGCGCCGGACAACCGGTTCGGGGACCAAAGCCAGGACCTCGGGCAAAATCGCCCGGCTGGTCAGATCAACATAGGGGATGCCCAAAATGGCTGAACGGGCCTTAATGATGTCCAAACTCGAAGCAAAACCGCGTTCTTTGATTAGCTGTTCAGAACTTTTTCCGGAATTAACACTCTCCAGTTTGACCAGATTAAGCTGGTCCTGGGTGATAATTTTGTTCTCAAAAAGAACGTCTTCAATTGATCCCCGGGCAGTGTCGGGCATATACTATTAATGTATACTTAAATCACAGGTAGTGTCAATCTGCACCCGGGTCGGGATTGACAAAAGAAAGATCAGTATGGACTTGACAGCCCCCAGTATTATTCTATAATTACCATATTATGTATGGTATTTCCGGAACAAAGTATTTTGAGGAGCTGGAAAAACTGCCGTATTTCAACAAAAACACGGCAGGTATCCTGTTGCAAAAAGCAGGGAGAAATTTAGACAGGAAGATTGAAAGACTGACAAAATCCGGTTACTTAATGCGGCTCAAAAACGGGCTTTATATCACCAAGCCGTCCTTTTTAGCCACGAGTGACAAGACAGGGTATAGTGAGTCTTTGGCTTCAATATTGTGCTATCCGTCATATTTATCTTTGGAATATGTTTTAGCACAGGCCGGCCTTATTCCCGAAGCTATTCAAGCTTTTACCAGTATAACTACTAAAAGCACCAGAGAAATTAAGAATTTTTTGGGCAGGTTTTTATATCAAAATATAGATGACAGGCTTTTTTGCGGGTTTACAAACGGCAAAGCCAGCACGGCAAAAGCTCTTTTTGATTATCTCTATTTAAAATCAAACTTAGGAACAGACATACAAGCCGAACTTTCCAGCGGCCTTCGTATTAACTGGGATAATTTTTCTGTTCCAGACTATCAGGAATTTGAAAAATACGTAGCTATCTCAAGCTCTCAAAAAATGGTAAAAATTGCTAAAATAATAAAAGACCTACTAAAATGATTTTGTCAGACTTGCAATCGGTTATAACCCAAAATAACAATGGTCAAAACTCCTTATATCTTCGTAATCTCTTAAAAGAAATTTTACAATTCTATACTTTAAATTTTGTTTACGGCTCAAATTGGGGCAACGATTTTTTATTTAAAGGCGGCACCTGCCTGCGTATTTGTTTTGACCTGCCGCGTCTTTCGGAGGATTTGGATTTTGATATAAAAAATTATTCCGGGTTTAACTTGGCTAAATTTCTTGCAGAAATTAATAATTATTTTAAGGCTAAATGGCAATTAAAGAGCTTTTCCACAAGGGTAGCCGGAAACGGCAACCAAATCTTTTTACAATTTCCCGTGCTTAAAAACTTAGGGCTGGCTTCACGAAACGATAGTGATATTTTGTTTTTGCGTCTGGATTTAGCTCCGGTAGACTCAAATCTTTACACCGAAGAGATTTCTGTAAAAACGGCAAAAAACCTGACTTTTATTGTTAAAAGATATGCTCTGCCGGATCTATTTGCTTCTAAAATTGCGGCAATTTTAAATAGGACATTCGCTAAAGGCAAGGATAATTTGATTACTTTCAAGGGCCGGGACTACTTTGATTTGATTTGGTTTTTGGAAAAAGGAGTAACGCCGAATACAAAACGGTTGAAAGATCTTCTGGGCGCAGAAAAAAAAGATATCTTTAAAAATCTGGATGCGAAAGTTGCTTTGCTGAAACCGGAATATTTGCAGGAAGACTTAAATCCGCTGTTTACTGACCGCCAATTCATCACCAATTTTTGCCAAAACTATCAACAAATTTACCAAAATTTAAAACCGGCTTTTAAAACTTGACAAAGAAACAAATTTTCCGCCCTTGCCATACTTGCAATAAGTTAAAACATGAGCGTTTGGATTTTTTGTTATTGCCTTTAAGAAATCAGCCAAATCCGGCAGCACATTTAGATTTTCAGTATAGTAATTGAGATTTGTAATTTTCAGGGAAAACAATATTTTCAATAAAATCAAAAACGCCCCGGCTTTTTGCATATTAATCCCGGAACTTATCTTTAGTAATTTTCATTACAAAACGACCAGAGCCTCTACACGAACCCCATTAGGATACCCGGCAATTTTTCTTTTGATATTACTCATTTTTAT
>CAYJLJ010000089.1:0-2514 GCA_964371135.1 uncultured Gammaproteobacteria bacterium
GTCTTAATCCGCGCTATTTTCTCCTGGTTGGGGCGGCAATGATCGGAGCCATTTTAATAATCCTGATAGTCAGAAATGTTAACCGGCTGCCCAGTTTTAATAAACCGGCGAAAACAGAAATAACTTCACCGGTCGCTCCGCCTTTGCCTGCCGCCCCGGAACCGCAGCCAAAAGACTATCCCGTGGCCATATTGAACGGGACTTTGGTTACCGGTGAAGCAGGCAGACTGGCAGAGATACTAAAAGGCTTGGGTTTTGAGATAACCGAAACCAAAAATGCCACCTCGGCAGGGTTCGCCGCCACCCGGCTACGCGCCACGAATGATGTTCCTGACAAGATCACCGCCGGGTTGAAAACCACCCTTCTGGAAACCTATGAATCCGTCAGCCTTGAACCTCTGGCTACCCCGTCAGCCAACGCCGTTATTGAAATTATTCTCGGAAAGAAGAAAACAGAGTGAAAATGAATAAAAAATTGCTTTTGGGCGTAATTGCTGCCGTAATCTTAGCGGCTGGTTTAATTGCCGGGATTTTTTTGGTTCGGCAGAGTCAGGATATTCGTTCTAAAGCTACGGGGTGTGATTCGCGCTGGCCCGCTGACCCGGGCACAACCTGCGGCCGGACGACCCAGTTTCCCGCCCAGGGAACCGCCAGTGTTTCTTTAACCCCCGATTTTCATTGGGACTATGGTGGTTACCGGACGGAAGATAATGGCCAATGTGTCCAGCCAACCGGTTGCGGTACTTACGCGGTCTCGGTATATTTGACTGAAGGCAGCCCCACCGGGCAAGCTTTTGCCCGGGCGGATATTCCCGCAGGAACAACACCGGTTAAAGATGCCGCCTTTTCCAGTTTCAAAGCTTGTGACTATGGAAATGTTTGGCCAAATGACCCTGCCACATGTCACACGGACAGACAGCCAAACATCCCGCCGTTAAAACCAAATACAACATATTATTGGAAAGTGACGCCGTTTTTTGACGGAGTAGTTCATGCGGAGCAGACCTGGAACTATAATTTCACGACCGGCTCACCTGCGCCAACGCCGCCTCCAATTCCGCCTCCAACGCCTCCACCCCCGGCTCCAATCGCGGCCTGTCAGAGAGTTTCGGCGGATAAGGATCTAGCAACCATTAAAATCGGTGATACGGTCACTTTTACC
Organism: uncultured Gammaproteobacteria bacterium; assembly: GCA_964371135.1. Taxonomy (GTDB): domain Bacteria; phylum Patescibacteriota; class Microgenomatia; order JAMCZE01; family JAMCZE01; genus JAMCRP01. Next base: position 1,163 of record CAYJLJ010000089.1, read on the forward strand.
GGGTCGGGGATAATTACAAACCCCGGTACTGATGATGCAATAGATAAAATCCAATTTATTGTCATGAATGGCACCACTATGGTTTCTGATACCACTGTCGATACCGTGGCTGATGGCGCTGGTGTCTGGAAAGCAACGCAAAGTTTTACGGTCAAAGATCCGGGTTCATATTCCGTGCAAATCAAAGTTCATTCCAAAAAGGACAATACCTGGAAAATTTAATGAAAAAAGAAAAGTTATCATTTTTAGCGGGAATCGGCGTCACTCTGGTCGTGGCCATCGGGGCAGTTTTGGCCGTTACTATGGCTCTAAAAAGCAACACGCTTTCGCCGGTGGCTCCCAACGTGCCGCAAGTTAAGCCGCGGGCAGAGGAGCCGGCGACCACGGCGGCCTGCGGTTTAAGTTTTACGGTCGCGGCGGCACCTGTTTTGGTGTGTAATTCCGACTGCGCCACATCCGCCGACTGTCCCAACGAATTGGCCTGTGTCAACGGGCGGTGCCGCAACACGGCTTGTACGGCCCAGGCTGATTGCAAATGCCCGCCGCCGCCGAAGGTTTGTAATGACACGTGTACGGTTAAAGAAGAGTGTTCGTCGGGCATGACTTGCGCCGGCGGCCGCTGCCGGAATTTAGCTTGTATTACCTCTGAAAGCTGTGTTTGCCCAACGCCGGTAGTTTATCCGCCGGCGCCGGTAACACCAAAACCGCCTGCCGAAGTTGCCACTCACATGGCCTGCCGCAACCGGGCGTGTGTTACCGTTTCCGGCGCGGGGGCTGATACTTGCAGCTCGGACGTTTCCTGCCAGCCGGCAGTTGTCAGCCAGCCAATTCCCGAATCGGGTGTTGAGTTGCCAACGCTATTAACAATTATTGGCGGGGTAGGTTTAGTTATTGTTGGTTTACTGGTTTTATAAATATTAAGTCGTTACCACTTCTTTCCTTTCCCTTATCTTTTTACCCCCACCCTCTTACTTCTATCAGGTTAAGTCCAAAGGATGACATTTAAAACTAAAGAGGTTTTAGAAAATGAACGGCTGGCTGAAAGAGCGGCCAGAGTTTGCGTTGACCATAGCCAGTTTTTTGCCATGCCGTATTACCGGCAGTTTTACCAAAGTCGTTTCACTCAGCTGCACACTATCCGGGAAGAGACTGTCCTTTTGGTTAATGGAAAATGGCTGGATATTACCACTTTTATTGACCAGTTTGGCGGAGGGATAGGGGAAAGTACGTGGCGGAGGAGTTTTTTTTTAACCCAGGAAAATAAATTTAAATGAGGGGTCCGGTTTAGGAGCACGGTTTATGGGGATGAATTTAAGCCAGTCATTGTTGATGACCGGGTGAATTTGGGACGT
>CAYJLJ010000090.1:0-2512 GCA_964371135.1 uncultured Gammaproteobacteria bacterium
CCAAATACGCAGACGCGCCCATCAAACGGCACGTCAAGGTGAAGGGGCAGAAAAGCCCCTACGACGGCGACTGGGCTTACTGGATAGACCGCCTGGGAAGAGACCCCTCCAAACCCAAACGGGTGATTGCCTTGCTGAAAAGACAGGAAAGCCGCTGTATGCTTTGCGGACTACGTTTCATGACAGAAGACCATCTGGAAGTCCATCACCGAAACGGCGACCATCACGATAATGCCCCCGCCAATTTGGTTCTACTTCACGGTCACTGTCATGATCAAGTCCACCGGACAAAGTGCTCGTGACAAGAGCCTGTTTTCTGAAGAGCCGGATGAAGCGAAAGTTTCATGTCCGGTTCGGTAGTGGCGGTGGGGCGGGCAACTGCCCCACCGACCATAATTAGCCGCGTCCATGTTCATGGAAGTTCTATGCTCAGGGCTGAGGGGAAATCTTATGCAATGATGATTCAGAAGTCACGGATCAGTCAAAAGCGGATTCGCGAAACAGTGCAACTCTCTTCTCAGTTCCCTTAGCTTTAAACATTGCCGTATCGGCATTTTTGAAAAGGATGTCAGCCGTTTCTCCATCTGCGGGATGGATGGCAATCCCGATACTGGCTCTTATAGAAAGAACAATTCCATTAAACTCGCAAGCCGCGGCAATCCGATTAACCATCTTCTCTGCAAGGCGAGTCACATCGGCTTCTTGCTTGACTTCCAATAATAGGCACACAAACTCGTCACCTCCCCAGCGACTGACCGTGTCTTCGTTGCGGACAAAAGACTGTAAACGGTTTGCCATCATGAGCAATACCTTGTCTCCCAGATCATGGCCATAAGAGTCGTTTACGCTCTTGAAATTGTCGATGTCAATAAACAGGACGGCGAGTCCCCAACCGTGCCGTTTTGCCTGAATCAACCCCTGGTCGAGATCCTGTTCAAATGATACACGATTCGGAAGGCCTGTGAGTGCATCCTGAAGCGTAATTTTTCGTGTTTCTTCCTCTTTGGCCTGGGATTTCGATAAATCGTCGTGCACTTCGGCCAGATCGGTCTTCGTGTCGGCAAGTTCGGATTCGATGACTACTCGCTTAGCCACTTCCTTGGCAAGTTCGATGTTAACCCGATCCAAATCGTTTGCGGCTTTCGCCACTTTGTGCTCGACATCTTCGTTCTGAGTGATAGTCTCATTGATGATCTGAACAGGGAGATTGACTTTTTTTTCCTGCTTTAGAACTTTATTTATCGAGTTGAGTTCACGTGCAGCCTGCTTGACATTCTTTTTGATTTTCTTGTTTTTGTTAAGCACACCTCTAAGCGAAACTTTCTTAGCGGGTACGGTTTTTCTCAAATCTTTTGACTTTGATTTCATGAGTATTCTCCTAGCATAGAGCGGGCCAACGGTTTGCGTTATTAGAATGAACTTGACTGGGGCGCGGCAAATGCGTATCCTAAAGGCGATACCGTCGCCGGGGACGCATTGGTGGGATCCCTTCGACAGGCCTCAAGACAGGCGTCTGGGTTGCCGAAGGGACCGCCACTATGGCGCAAGCCCACTGCGTTGTTCTTCGGCACGGTGAGCGAAGGTTGAACCGTCAGGGCAGGTTTGGACTCACGGCGAACCTAATTTTCTGCGAGAGAAATAGGGGCGCAATGGCGAAAGTATACTCCGAAAATGCAAGCATGCAAGCCGTCGCGCAGCACCCTGTGGGTAAAAAGCAATGGAGACGCGTCCCAAAAGCGCAGTCCCGCGTTGCACCGTGCCGCAGGTCCGGTCAAATTGATTTGAATACTGGCGGCGCAATCGGTGAAGAATTCGGACTGTGTATTCGGCATGATGTTTCGGCGTTTCCGGGCGCGCATGGACAACCGGCAGGCGACGGTGGCAACGGCTCATGCGATTGCGCGCGTGGTATATCGCATGTTGAAGTACAAAGTGGAGTTCGAAGAGATAGACGTAACGGAATACGAGAAGAAGTACGAAGAACAGCAAGTCAAATACTTGACCAAGAAAGCCGCGAAACTCGGCTTCCAACTCGTCCCGGCCTAAGCAGACCAGGGCGAAAAAAAGGCGTCCTCGGATGAGAACGCCTGCTTTGCATTTAATCGCTTGCGTGATTTTCGTTGATTTTCAGTGTCGCGCTTGATGTTTGGCGCGAATCTGCATGAATCGGCGAGTCCGATGACCGGCTCAGGGGGCGCGTGAGGAGGTTGTTTCTGAGAAGACCGTACCGCAATGACTGCATGAAATCTGCTGGTCGGGTGTTTCTTTTCTGCATGTTGTACATATCATGATGAACATCTTCCTGTTTTCATACGTGCCTTGATTATCAAGGGACGGGCTAACGGTTTGCGTTAGTGGCGGGTGGGTGGGCGTGGACAATGCTTGGGAGCAGAGAAAACCCGAAGCCAGAAAAATGCTTGTAAATCGCGCAGACTCCCACACGTCGGGTGCACGCTTTGTGTGCGACCTGTTCGCCCGAAACCGTCCGCAAGGGCGGAGGCTGGGCGGCGAA
>CAYJLJ010000091.1:0-2452 GCA_964371135.1 uncultured Gammaproteobacteria bacterium
TGCCCGCGCACGGTCGCCTTGCATCCGCAGTGGCACTGTCTCTGAATGCTCATCTCTCGTCTCCCTCGCCCGTCTCGGGCTCACCGGCTCCCCGTCGCGGGTCGCCTCTGACCAGAAAGCCCCCGGCGGGCGGGGGCGGTGGGGTGAGTGTGTGGGGCGGAGGCTACTCAGCCTCTTCGTTCTTGTCGCAGATGATTTCGAGTTCTGCCATCTGGCGGCACCCATTGACGATTTCGCTTGCCAGCGACTCGCTGTATCCCTTCTTGGACAATTCGATCCGGGCGTGACCCATCGCTCTCGACTGGCTCCGGTTCTTGTGAAGACCGACGCCGTTGTAGTGGATGGTGACGAGCTTCGCGATCAGGGCTTCCTCGAATCTGGCCTGGCTAAATTCGCTCGTCTTCATCGTCTCTGCTCCTGCCCCTTTCGGGCTTTCCGGGCGTCCCGTCGCGGGACCGCTTCACTTGTTACTACGAGTATGACACAGACAATGGTTCCACGTCAATCGAAAAAAGATAGAAAGAAAGAAAAAGTTCCCCGCGACACTTGTTGACCCCTCCGAGGCCCCGTGATAAAATCCATCCCATCTGAACGGCTGACTTCACGGCTGGCTCGACAGGTTCCCTCTGGTGAAGGCCAGGAGCGAGGTAGGAAGCTCTCGCGTTGCCCTTGGTGTCTGGGGGCTTGCTCCCAGGTTCCAACTGCCGGGATAGGCTCTGGCGGCTCGGGGTAGCTAGGTCTTGACAGGGCTCGTCTCTCGATGGACTGCTCGGGTTCTTGTGGTACAGGTGCGGCTTCGGCCCCGCTGCTTGCAGCGTCAGTGAGTACACTGGACCGGCGGCTGCAAGAGCCCTCAGACCCCCAGGTGGTTCGCCGCAAGGCTGGCCCTCTGGGGGTTCTGGTTTTCCAGCGGAAAGGGCTTGCGCGGATTGTCTCGTTCGGCTACACTGAGAATGTCAACGACAACGACAACCAATCCGGGAGGATCGATGTGGCCAAGACCCTGACCGTTCAAGAGTTCGCGGAGTACGTTCGCATCCCGATTCACTCGGCCCGCCGGCTCGTGAAGGAGGGCCTGGTGCCCTCGCGGCAGATCGGCAGGTTCTACGCGATCACCGAGAGGAACGCCGAGAAGACTCTCCTGCGACTCAACGACAAGGGCCGGATCGCGAAGTCCAGGAACGGGCGCAAGGTCGCCCGGACACCGATCAAGAAGTAACGCATGCGGGGAGCGGCGGCTGGTGGAACGAGAGGATTGAGCCCCGCGAGTGAAACCTGGCCGTCGCCCCCGCTCCATCCGCACTCGTGACCTAGTGGCCGGGTGCCAGCCTTCCAAGCTGGCTACAGGGGTTCGATTCCCCTCGAGTGCTTTCTGACGGAGGCGACGATGAGCCGATTCGATAACAGGTGTGTGTGCGACAAGTGCGGGCGGCACTACTCCTGCGACAGCGGCGTGCCTCACGAGTGCCCGACTGCAGATGTGGAGATGACGGAGGCGACGATGAGTGACAAGCTGGCCGAGGCTACGCTGGTGAACGCCAGGCAGGACAAGGATCTGGAACTGCACGGGAAATCCATCGCGGATCTGGCCTGCCGTGTGCAATCGCTGGAGGGCTCTCGTCGGTCGCCGGGCGGGCCTACCGTCCCCAATGAGTACCGCATCACGAAGGACGGCGACTCGTGGTGCGCGTCCGGGCCCGGCTTCGAGAACCTGATGGAGAGTCCGAGCGCCTTTGGGGATACTCCGCTGGAGGCGATGGCGATGCTTTTCAGGCAGAGCAACGTCGTGATCGATCTCTCGGTAGAGAAGCGAACCCAGGCCGCCGATGCCCGTATCCGTGAACTGGAGGCGCTGAAGACGCCGCGGCTCCAGTGCTTGCGCGATGCGATCGGCAGCATCGAAGAGAAGCACGACGCCGAGGGCGCCGCCAAGATCGCTCTGCACGTCCTGAACCGATGGCGCGAGGAGGCGATGGCGCGAGGCGAGGCAATCGGCAGGCTGGAGCGCGTGATTGAAGCTGATCGCATCGCTGCGAAGCTGACGCGGGAAGCGCTCCTCCACATCACGCCCCTCGAGTGGCGCAAGGCCCACCCCTGTCCGCATGAGGCCGAGGTCCGAGCGAACGGCTGCGCCCGGGGGCCGGAGGCCTCTTGCTACTGCCACAACTCACCGGCCAGGTACACGCCGGAGGAGCTGCATGGGGAGAAGGACGGGGCGCCCAGCGAGGGGCTAGAGGATCGGGAGAAGAAGGATCTACTCGAAGCCAGCATACGAGACGTCTGCAACGTCCTGGACTGGATGCCGATGGAGGACGTGAGGCGAAACGTACTCTATGATGCGCTTGGAGTGCTTCGACAGCTTCAGTAGCGACCCCTCCCCCTGCTTCGTATTTCTGAGGCGTGATCCGTCTCCTCGTTCTCAAGGCCCACGTCGCAGCGCACTGGCGGCATG
>CAYJLJ010000092.1:0-2372 GCA_964371135.1 uncultured Gammaproteobacteria bacterium
GTCCATGAACTTGTAGACCTGGCGGGAATCGGCTGAAATTATTTCCCCATTAAATTTTTGGGCTAACTCTACTCCCAGAGCAGTTTTGCCCGTCGCTGTAGGACCGGTGATGACTAATAATTTCCTCATGAAGATGCCGAAGTATATTTTTTCAAAGCAAAAAACCAAAACCGGTTGGCCAAAAATAAACTGATGGCTCCAACAGCAAAAGAAATAATTATCAGATTAACGGGCAGGATTCCCATGACAATTTTGGCCGGAAAAGTGATCATAATTCCGATGGGCAAAACAAAAGTCAGAAATGTCCGCACCGGTTCAACATAAAGATCCACGGGAATGCGCACCATCGAAGTTAAATCGCGGTAAATCATAATCATGTGATCAACCGATGTGGTCAATATCCCCATTCCCAGGACAAAAATGTGAAAGGCGGTCGCAATAATCAGCCCGTTGGCAATCATCAGGACATAGCCAAACCAGACAAGGGGGCCGGAAACCAGGTTATTTCCTATGGCAAACCAGACGGTTACAATCGTAATCAATATAAGCATGATCAAATCCATCAGATCCGCCCCTCCCATCATCGCCCGGATCCGCGCGTCAACGGGTTTGACCAGATAGAAATCAAAGTTTCCGGAAACCACCATTTGCCGAAACCGGTAGACTTCCCGGTAAAGAAGTTGGGCCAAAGTGTCGATTAAATTAAAAGACAGATAGAAAAAAATAATCTGTCCGCGGTTATAGCCGGCAATCCCATTGGTCCCACTCAAAAGAAAATTGAGGAAAACCAGAAACATGCCAATCCGGATAATTTTGCCGGTCATTAAAAGAACAAACGCCCCCCGGTTCACCAGAATAATCTGAAAAGAATTCAGCGAATATTTCCACCAGATTTTAAATTCTTTCATATCATCTCCCCGATGCTTGATAAACAACCATGCCTTTTTTCCAGAAATATTTTGTGAGCAAAAATAAAATGCCCACCCAAATTAACGACTGAAACAGAATTCTTATCATCTCAGCGCCAACAATTTTCCCGGTGAAAATAGCGATGGGAAAATAGACAAGATAGGGGAAGGGAGTAAATTGGATCAGGGCATATATTTTCTCCGGCAAAACATTAAGCGGGAAAATGCCCCCGCCAAGAATTTCCAGAAAAACCAGAACCACAAAAGCCAGGCCCCAGGAATTTTCCGGCTGCCAGAAAGCGATGAACCTGGCCAGGCAACCCAGCAAATAGTAATTGCCGATGGCCAACACGAGCGAAAGGACAAATCCCGTGATAACCAATAAATTATTTGGAACAACAATTTCCGGCCGGAGCCACACCCATAAAAGGCTGATTTCAACCACCGCAAAAACCATATTCAGTAACTTACTGGCTAAGTCCCGGGTGAACCAGTATTTCAGGTACCCGAAGGGCTTAACCAAGTAGTTGGAAAGGTCCCCGCTGGCGATTTCACCGCCGATGCTGTCCGCTGAAGGAGCCGAAACCACCATAGATTGCACAATCAACACTAAAAACACATAGGTCAGCATCTGGGGTTGGGAATAACCGAAAACATTCTGGTTGGAAACAAAAATCCCCCGCCAGAGGAAATAAGTCATTAAAAGCCGCAAGACATTGCGCAATCTCCACAGCATGAAATTAACCCGGTAGGTAAATTCACTCTGCCAGGAGGCAGAAAAAACCGTGAGGTATTTGTTCATGACACGTCTTTGCCCGTGAAGACTTCGCGGATAATATCTTCGATCTGGGATTCTTCAATATTAAGGTCGGCCACCGGGTAGGATTGCAGAAGTTTCGCGGCTACCTTATTGGAATTTTCTCTCGGCACCTGAAGGACCAGTTTTGGATAGGCAAATTCTTTAATCCCGCCCAGGGTCTCCAGATGTTCAATCTGTTTTTTGGTTAATTCTTTTTCAAAAACCACCGAGAGATTTTTGTGATCGGCAAACTTTCTGACAATGTCATCCAGAAGGCCATCAAACAAAACTTTTCCCTTATCAATAATAATCACCCGTTTGCACAGTTCTTTAACGTCATCCATGTAGTGGCTTGTCAAAATTACTGTCGATTTATATTTCAGGTTGTAAACCTTAATAAAATCCCGCATTTTTTTCTGGGCGACCACATCCAGACCAATTGTTGGTTCATCGAGGAACAGTACTTTGGGTGAATGTATCAATGCCGCAATCAATTCCATCTTCATTCTCTCTCCCAGTGACAGTTTTCTCACCTGCACTTTTAGTAAGTCCTTGACTTCCAGCAGTTCTGACAATTCGTTAAGAGTAGTTTCATATTGACCCTTGGGTACTTCGTAAATTTCTTTGTTTAGAATAAAACTCTCAATGGCCGGCAGATCCCACCA
>CAYJLJ010000093.1:0-2118 GCA_964371135.1 uncultured Gammaproteobacteria bacterium
CCTTTACTGTTGCCACAAGCGGCACAGCTACCAAAAACCCAAGAGCGCCAAAAAGATGCCCTCCAATCAGAACTGAGGCCAAAATCAAAAGCGGATGAAGCCGAACCATTCTTCCTGTCACCTGCGGAACAATCAGAATGTTTTCCAATTGATTAATCAGAACATAAACCAGACCAATCAGAACAGGCTCATAATATATTGGCAGGTCCAATGACCTGGCTCCCCCGCCGATCGTGCTGACAAAAACCACCGTCACAAAAGCAATCGTCGGACCGACAACCGGCACCAGCTCCGCAAACCCGACGATTACTCCCAAAATCAGGGCATATTTCATGCCCATTAGAGTAAAAACCAGGGAAGCGATCGTGGCCATAAACAAAACGAGGGATAGCTGGGCAAGAAGATAATTGGCTAAAACCCGGTTAATTTTCTCCAGGGCCGCCGCCACCTCATTCTTTTTGTCTTTGGGAAGAAGATTATGCAAATAGCTGATAAGCCCTTCGCCTTCTTTTAAGAAATAAAATAAAGCCACGCCAAAGATAAAAATATTCAAAAGGGAAGACACGGCCCCGGAGAAAAGACGGATCACCTGCTGGGAAGAAATGTTAATGGAATTTCGCACCGCCTGGGAAATTTCCGGCGTGTAGGGAGCCAGCCAGGACGGAAATTCTGTCTGGCCGGATTCAATGTCAAACAAAATCAGTCTTGCTTCGTGAGTAAAATCCCTGGTTTCTGTCACAATCTGCCGGCCCACATAGACCCCCAGAACCGCAATAAGACCGACGATCAGGATATAAACAATTAATATGGCAGCAGACCGCGGCAGGTGAGCCTTTCTGCTCAAAAAAGAAATGACAGGGTTAAGAATATAGGCAAAAATCCCGGCAAAAATGAAAGGAGAGAGAATTTCCCGGCTCAAATACAAAATCCACGCCACCAAAATAGCCAGGACGCCAAAAACCAGATATAGCCAGTGATTCCGCTCAATCTTCATGTTTTTGTAATCTATCAAGGATTATACCGAAAAACCCTTTGCCATGCAGAAACGAGACCAAAGAACCGATCAAAAACAGGATTCCCAGTCCGATTAAAACCAGGGGCATTTTGTCTGTCGTTGAATCAATTTCAATTGTCTTTACCGGTTCAGCCGCCTTTGTTGAAGATTTATTAATTTTTGCACTTTGCGTTGCCAAAACCTTTCCCACCGATTTGGTAGATATTTTGGCGCTTTTCGTCGCCGCCGCAACAACGATTGGAGCAGCCATCTTGTTTAAAGTTATATCTTTAATGTCCGACTCGTAAAAACTATCGGAATCTTTTTTCCTTACCCGCAGAAGAATTTTATATGCCCCGGCTTCCCGATCGTCAGTAAACAGCCCGTAAATATCACCACTCCCCGCTCCGGAACCATCGGTATTAATGGTTGGAAAACCGGTCCAGGATTCATTGTCCGAAAGGAAAGCATTCCCGCTTTTTGTTTGGGCTTTAGTCAAATGGTCGGCATCTGGCCCCCCGCGAATTTTTACATAGTAGGTAGTATCAGAGCTGAAATTTTTTAAACTGATGGAGGTTTTAAAGTTTTCATTTTGTATTGCATTACTAACTGCCTGCCAATCAATCGAGGGCGTCGGTTTCGAATCCTGGGAAGTAGTGGCAGTTGTTTGAACCGGAGCTGCCGTCACCGTTGCTGAAACGCTGGCCGAATCGCAACAATAAGAACTTTGGTCCGATCTTTTAAGCCTTAAAATTATAAGGTTTGCGCCGGGAAAAGCCTCGCCGCCTGGCCGGGCAGAAATATTTCCTGACCAGATTCCAAAAGCATCAGTTGTAAAATTCGGGAAATTAATCCAGGCATCGGTATCTGACAGCCAACTGTCAGTGCTGTTAACCGTTACTTTCGTTTGACCCCTATTCATTACCGCCGAACCGCTGCCGATCCGGACTTTAAAACTATAACTGGTACTTGCCACCAATCCGGAAGCGGTAGCACCTAAAGAAAATTCTTCTCCGGCGGTTAAATTGGAAGGATAAGAAGTAATACTAATTTGTGTCGCAGCCTTAACCGGAATAACCGACCAAAAGAAAATAACGGCCGCCAGAATTCCCGCAACTATGGGC
>CAYJLJ010000093.1:2128-2361 GCA_964371135.1 uncultured Gammaproteobacteria bacterium
ATTTCCGAATATGTTTTCTTATTAAGCCTTTTCACTATCGATATTTTATTTTTATCTTTATTGTAAATGCAAATAAAGAGTCATTTTGCCGTTGGAGTGGAAAACGCGGACGTTGTTGCCCAGGGATCCGGAACCGCGGTATGAATAGGCCACTCCGTCCTCAACGGCCCTGACGGCGGTGTTGCCATTATTATACATATCTACGCCTGCGTGCAAACCGTTGCTGTATACCC
>CAYJLJ010000094.1:0-2340 GCA_964371135.1 uncultured Gammaproteobacteria bacterium
CTTCGGGAAGTCGTTGGCATAATGCACCTTTATAAACACATAGTGTTGTCTGGTTGAGAGGATGAACGCTGGATACCGAAGCGGCGGCGCAAGCCTTGCACTCGGCGAACGGTAAAGGGGTTACTCTGGGCGGTCAGCAAGCCCTCCTGGTTGAGGATTGTGGCGACTTCTCCATCGGTGTGGGTGCGGCTCAATTCACGGACACGCTCAATGACCGATGCGGGTATCGGAGTAGCGCCCCGCAGGGAAAAAGCCACCGGGAAGGTATCCACTGCATGGGTATGCCAGCGGACCTGTACCAGGATCTCGCTTTCCTGGCGGGTCAGGGTGACATCGGCTACCAGCAGTCTCAGCAGTTCTTTGCGCTCCGTCCAGGAAGTCGTCTCGGCCTGCCACACCTGGGGTAGGTCTGTGACGAGACTGAATAGTCGCTGGCGTTGGGTTTCGTCCAGGCTGGGTGGGGCCTGTTTTTTGAAACGCTCCAGGTCGGTCTCCATGACTTGTTGTTCCCGCAAGCAGGCTTCCCACTCCTTTTCCAAAGTGCGGGCTACCAGGCGATTTTCCGGGTCGACTTGTTCGTAACGGCGTTGAGCTAGGCGAACGGCATAGCGAGCGGCTTCCAGGCGCAACTCCCATTGTTGGCACAGGGTCGCCTGCTGGCGCTCGCTCTCTTCGAGAACGGCCAGGCTGAGTTCCAGCTGGGCGGGGTTCAAGGCGACCAGCGCCGCGGTTGCCACAGCCTGATCCACTTCCCGACCAGGCACGCGCTGGCATACTGGCTCGGCATAGCTTCTCCGGCGGTGATCACACACGTAAGTGATATGCTGGTGATCTTTCCCGCTGTAGACCACTTGCATGCGTTGTCCACACCGTCCACACAGCACGATCCCACTCAAAAGCGCCCGGCCGTCTTGACGCCGTCCCTTTCCCTGGGTTTTGGGTTGATTGCGTTTCAACTGAGCCTGATTGGCTTCGAACTCGGCCTGAGGGATGTAACCTGGGAAGGCCTGCCAGAGGGCGGCCAGCCAGGCTTCCTGGGGTACACGAACTTTTTGCCGGTGCATCTGGGCCACCGTTTTCGCGGCCGCCCGGCAGGTGAGGCGTCCATAGACGTACGCCCCGGCATACAGCGGATTGGTCAGCGCCGCACCCGTCCGCTCGCAACTGAGTTGGCTCCATTCCAAAGGCCCTTCCCAGCCTCCCTGATGCTTGGGAAACTGCAGTTCGTTCTCGTGGAAGTAACGCACTACCTGGCTGATCGAACCACTCAATCGAAAACGCTCGAACAGCAGTTTCACGGCGGCCTGAACCTGCTCGTTGGGATCCAGGCGAACCCCTTGCTGGCGATCAAAGACCAGCCCCACAGGCAGGTGAATGCGCAGTTCCCCGCGTTGCGCCTTGCGCAACTTGTTCTCCCACAGCCGCAGCCCCATCTGGCGCACTTCCAAGCTGGAGAGCAGGCCTTTGAAACCCAGCAGCAGGCGGTCATCCGGGCAACGCGGATTATACTCCTGCTGTTCATCGATGAGCAACGCCCCGCTCAAGGCCGCCAATTCCACCAGGCGATGCCATTCGCTATCCTGACGGGCCAGGCGCGAGACTTCCACGCTGAAGATGGCCCCCACCTGTCCCAGGGCGACCTCGGCTAACAACTGCTCGAACCCACTGCGCGAGGTGTGGGGGTTGGAAGCGGAATGTCCCAGATCGGCATCCAGAACCACAATGCGTTCTTGAGGCCAGCCCAGTTGCCAGGCGCGTTGTTGCAGGTCGTACTGCCGGCGAGTGCTTTCCTGGTGTTCTTGCACCTGAGCCAGGCTGGATTGACGAACATAGATATAGGCTAGGCGCTGCAGATGATCCGGCTGGACTTTAGTGGTGAGGTGTGTCATCGGGTTTCCCCTCCACCATCCTGCTCAGTTGATGCAAGATCATCTGCACTAAAATGGCGATTACCCGGGCTTGTTGTGCCGGGGACAATTGGGCCAGCGTGAACGGAACGGGCTTTTCCATGCGCTTCTCCTTCAAGTTGTTGATTTTTCTGAGGAGAAATTGTGCCCGAAGACAGCCTCTTTTGGGAAAGTGCATCCAGACGTTGGCGCAAGGTGACCAGATGATCCAGCAAAAAGCATGCTCCTGCCAGGGTTACAGGTGGAGCAACTTGATCAGTCCAATCCAGGGCAATGCAGCGTTGCTCACCGTTGGGAAGCTGGATCAGGAATTCATCTGGTGATTGTTGCAGCACCGGAAATGTTTGCCCCCGCAATGGATGCGTAGGATGGATGATAGTCACATCGGCAGGATGTGCTTTTAAGTGTGTTTTAATTAAGTCGCTTTGGGAAG
>CAYJLJ010000095.1:0-2338 GCA_964371135.1 uncultured Gammaproteobacteria bacterium
TTCTTAAACACAATCCTGAAAGACAATTTAAACTTTTTTAGGGAATGTTGCAATACTTTGGTTGGGCCGCCTCCCAAGCAGACCAACTACTGCCGCTTCCAGACAAATCTTTCGCGGCCGCAATATTATTCTCCGGTTCCCGCCAATAATCCGCGCATTGCTTCAAAAGATCTTCGTCACGATCGCACGGGGTACAGTCAGGATAAACACAGCTTTTTTTTGTTGTTTTATCTACATAAAATGGTTTATTAAAGGGTGTTCTATTCCCAAGGATCTGTTTACATAAATTATCATGGGCCCAGAGATTAATTTGGAACATCCCCACACTATATCCGCGCATTTCTTTAGCAGGAATATTTTTAGTACACATATCATTAATACTGCTGACACCACTATTTCCCGTGCTTTCCCGGTAACAAATTCTCGAAGCGTTTTCCACCTTGTCACTGCTAAAATATTTAGATAAGTTTGCTACGGAACAGGCGTTATTTTCTGGCGCCAATGGGCAAGAACCGCCGGAAGGAAGTGGTGCTTGCGATCCGCCGATAGTGGTTTTAACTGACACGCTAATTGTTTCTGTTTTTTCTCCCGCTTTGGCCACAGCGGAGACCGTATTTACCAGATCGCTATTATTGTCTTTTGCCGTCACAGCATAGGAATATGTAAAGGTTTTTTCTTCGCCCTTAGCCAAAGAAAGATTTTCTTTTTTATTGACTAAGGAATCGGCTAGTTCCACCGTGGTGCTGTCCTTAGAAACAACTTTTATGGTGTAAGTTAATGTGGCATTGGAATCGTTTAATAGTTTGTCTTTATCCACCGTTTTTTGCACCGAAATTAAAGCGCCGTCTGCAGAAGTTGTGGCTGCCACAGCGCTTGCGGCAACAAAAGCTGAAGCCGCATTAATTACAGTCGTAAAGGTTAAAACGGCAACTCCGCCAACGCCAATTAAAACCGGGGCTACTCCGCCGCCGAGAAAAGCCGTAATAGCCGCGCTGGCCGCCCCGAAAAACCCCGTCACCGTCGCCGCGCTTCCTGCTCCAAAAGCTCCCGCTGAAGCCCCGGCAAAACCGGACGACACCGCACCGGCGGGCAACGCTGCCATTCCGGTCGGAATTGCCCCGCCCCCGATTCCAAATGAACTAGCTAAAATATTTCCAAGAACCGCCCCCACACCAGCACCTACACCAAAACCAACAATCGCACCAATCGGGCCACCAATAGAAAATCCTATAACCATTCCTGCTAATGCCCCGCCAATTCCTCCAATTAGAGTTAATGCGTTAGACATCAACAGATTAATCATCAAAAAGGTATAGATCCCCGCTGCCGTCGCTACGTTTTTTGCAATATTTCTCGCCTCTTTACTAGTTACCAGTTCTTTAACTACAAGCAAAACCCCGGCAACTCCCCCGGAAATTGCTGTCAGCCCCAATTTTGTAGCCACTCCTTCAAAAAATTTCCTCGCCGCCAGACTAAATGATCTTTTTGCAACTTCATTTTTAACTGCCTGACTTGCTTGGCCAGCCAATCCCGCATCTTGTTTTGCTTCCTGACCGGTAAATTTTTTCCAATAACCACCAACAAAATTACTAAATACACCAAAAAGGGACCGCGGATGCCGCAGATATTCCTGCCAGGTCATTACTCTTTGCGCTCTCTCCTGCAAAATCCGTCGTTCCTGGATTTGCGCTGGTGTCAAACCCGGTTTAGCCGGTTCAACTGCATTAGTTTCCTGCCGAGGTGTAGGCTGAATTGATATTCTTTCTTCGCCTGCAACTTGAGCCGGCGGCGCCTCTTCTTTCAGGTCTAATGATTCTTTATTTAATTGGTCTGCGTTATCACGAATCATTTCTTCGGTGTCAGCCTCTGACACTAACCCTCCCTTTCTCATCAAAGAATCTCTTTGAAGACGATTATAATTTTCCTGCCACTGTTCCAGACGTTTCTTTACTGCTTCTTTGTCTGCTTTTAGATTTTCTAGCGTCGCTTGGTCAGGCTGGCCGTTTTTCATCTCTTCATCTAATAGGTCTAAAATCGCAACATGAACTTGCTGCCAGCCCACGGCATGATCAAAAATAGAAAGTGGTTTACTGGAGAATTCAACCTTAAGACGAGGCTCAGCGATAATTTGAGAAATTACTATGAATCTAGAAATGTCAATAACTTCGTCTTTGCCTGGCCTCCTTAAGGCTTGTGCGGGGGCTTTTGGATCACGTTCCCAGGCCAGCGTTAGATAGCGCAAATCATCCAAAGACAACATCAAACCCTCTGGCAACGGAGGTTCCATGGATTCAGTTTAGCAGAAATTTTCTTTTTGGGATAAGGTATACTGTGGGCA
>CAYJLJ010000096.1:0-2302 GCA_964371135.1 uncultured Gammaproteobacteria bacterium
TGTGTATAGTCCCGCCACGGCGGGACAAATTACCTTTAATTCTCCCCTCGTTCGCAGTGCCTGGCCTCACTTCGGGGAGGGTCGTATTCTGCCGCGTTCGCCCCTTTTCCTCTCTTTCCCCCCAAACCCCCTTTGGCACTCTCCTTTGACCCCGGGCTCACTCTGTTCGCCCAACAATGTTGGGGGACTTTCATCATATTGGGGGGAACCTAGAGAGGAAGGGGCTTCTCGGTCGGCGGGACCCCTCTAACCCCCCTTGCCTCCCTCGCCGCGGCCTCAACGACCATAAAAAGTTAAGTTCCTACGACGCTCGTGCAGGTTAAAGCCTGCTTCTTTGTTCCTACTGGTCGCTCCTAAAAGGAAAATGTTGTTGATACAGGCGGCGCACTTCGTGTGCCGCCTCAAAATGGTTGCTGGTGGCTTCTGTTCGGTTTTGGAGTGGTGCAAAAGCGGAGAGGGCATGGAGTTCGCTACTAACAAAACGCATAAGGAGAAATGCGATCTTTTTTCATTTCCTTATTCATCCATTCCCAGGAATATTTCAAGTCTAATCGGCGTCTTTTAGCGGCGGTGGCTAACGAGGAACGACCATTAAGAAGCAAACAAACATATTTATCTGGCGCAATTTTGAAGTTGTCCGCGATTTTTTTAACCTCTTGCGATGTCCAGTGGTGATTGCCCATAATACACACAATTATATTTGATCTTGTAAAGTGTTTGAGTAATTTCTGGCAGTAAGGGAAGCAAAAAAAGTCTTAGCCGTTTGAGGCTAGAGGTGCAGGTATGTTACAATCATCAAGAAAGGAAGCCCAGTTTTTGAGTTCGGTTACCAATGGGTTCCAAAACTCAATCACTTGGTGCACGAAGAATTATCCCGCTGCCGTGGCGACACTGCGTTCGTCGGAGAACTGGAACTTCTGGCCGTGCTTTTTGGTCATGTTCCAATAACCCTTCTGCTTTTTCTTTTGGGACCACATGTTTAGCCACATCCGGCTTTCGTTAACGGTCTTTCTTAAATCGCGCAGAGTGGACATGACCCAGTCGATAAAATTAAGATGATAGATCCCGGCTTGTGGCGGCACGACCTCCACGGTGCTGGCCCGGGTCGCGCTGGTAAGTTCGGCGGTTTGCTGTTGCAGTTTAACCACTTCCATGTGGAGTTCCTGCATAAGTTTGCCTACCTGTTCCTGAATCGCCTTTTGTTTTGAATTAAAGATCTCGTGTTCCTGTTTTTGGACATATTGCAGCTGGCGCATTTTAGCGTCAATGCCCGCATCTTTTCCGGCTATCTCTGAATTGGTTTTGTGAATACCCGAACTGACGCTGATTTCGCCCATGAGGGGTTTTTTCTGGGGCTTAAGGCCTATTTGACCCAGGGCTTCGTCTAAAATCGCTTTTGGGACACTAACGATTTCCTGAGCCGTATCTTTTAGTATTTCTGCCGGGTTATTGGCAGCAACAAATTTTTTTTGCTTGGTGTCCGCCATAACACCTTATTATACTACAGGACTAGTAATTTTGCAATCGTTTTGTCCCGGCGAATGACGGAAGCGAGAATATACGACTGATCCTGCAATGCTTTTTTGCGGTCCGGAGAGGTTTCCTTATTTATGATGTCCTCTATTTCTTTGGGGTCGACTTCAATTTTTAAATTATCGGCTATGGCCTCCAGGATAAATTCCAGTTTTAAGGCTGTTTCGGCCTGTTTTTGATATTTAGCTTTAATAGCTTCGGCCGTCTGGCTGCTTGATTGCAAATATTGGTCATAAGTTAAACCGGCGTTACGCACGTCTTCCAAAAGTTGAGTTAAAAGACGGTTAACTTCGGAATCGATCATGATTGCCGGCAGCTCTACTTTACATACCTCTAGAAGTTTATCGATTATTTCTGATATTTTTTTCTGCTCGTCTTCTTTTTTGATTTTCTCGTCGTCACCTGGCTTCCAGATCTTGTTTTTGGCAGTAATGTCTGTGACATATTTTTTATAATCATCCAAATCGACTGTTGGCTTTTCACTGGACGTAGCAATAATTTGCCAATCCTTCTCTTCTTCGGCCGTGGCGATTTTAACCTGCGGGTTGATAATTGGTTTAAGGCCATGTTCTTCCAGCGCTTTTGTGTAAGTGTCCGGAACAATCCGGTTAATTACTTCTCCGTATACCCGGCCCTTATCAATTTTGGTTTCTATCAGGTTGCGCGGGGCTTTGCCTTTGCGAAAACCCTCGACTTCTATTTCTGAAGCCAATTCCTCAAAGACCTGGTCGTAAACTTTTTTGACATCGCTCCAGGCAATGGTAATGGT
>CAYJLJ010000097.1:0-2292 GCA_964371135.1 uncultured Gammaproteobacteria bacterium
AGATTACAACTTACATGTAAGAGTTGCAACCAGACAAAGTAGATCGTAAGATACAAAGTATTATGTCTGATAAGGTTAAACAGCTCGCGCCGGCAATTTGGGAAGAAATCCAAAAGGCCAACAAGATTTTGTTGCATTTGCACCGCGGCCCGGATCCGGATTCTGCGGGAAGTGCCCTAGCCATGATGCATTTATTACAAAACCTGGGAAAAACGGCTAATGTGATTTCTGGCGATTCAACCCTAAACCAATCATTTTCGGCTTTGCCGGGATTCGACCAAATTATTCAAAAAAACTATTTTCAAATTAATCCCAAAGATTTTGATTTGTTCATTATTCTTGATAGTTCCACTCTTAGTCAGATTTCTAAAGAGAGGGAGATCGTTTTTCCTGCAAACCTACGAACCGTAAAAATTGACCACCACCAGAATCCTGACGCATTTGCCAACATTAATTTAATGGATACATCCTACTGTGCCACTGCCCATATGATTTATGATCTAATGAAACTGTGGGATGTAAGTATTACTCCTGAAATAGCCGCTTGTTTATTCGCTGGAATTTATACAGATACCGGAGGATTTAAATATCCTCCAACAAATGCAGAAACCTTGCTTGCCGGAAGCGAACTCGTTAAAATTTACCCTGATTATTTTCGAATTATTTTCGAACTCGAAAACTCCCGGACGCCAAAACAATTGGAGTTTTTGGGATTAGCGCTAAATTCCATTGAACACTATTTTTCTAATAAGGTGGCTATTTCATTTGTCAGTTACGAGGATTTACAAAAACATGGTATTACCAAGGATGATACGCGAAACGTTGAACTTCCAAACACTTTAAAATCAGTAACCGGATGGATTGTTGGTATTAGCGCCATAGAAACTGAAAAAGATAAAATAGAAATCGGTCTGCGGAAAAGAGAGTACGAAGGCCCCGATTTGTCAAAGCTGGCAATAGCACTGGGTGGCGGGGGACACAAAGCAGCAGCCGGAGGCAGTATCAAACTACCTTTCGACCAAGCTAAAAAGTTTTTAATTGAAAAAATTGCTGAAGTTTATCCGGAACTGGGAAAGCCGTAGTCTTCTTCACCTAAGCAACCCCCCGAGGGGGATTACTTAGTCTTCAGGATTCGTGTAAATCCTACTTAATCGCTTTTTTCAAAGCTTTTCCGGCGGTAAAGCCGGGGGTTTTCCGGGCCGAAATTTGAATCGAAGCTCCGGTTTGCGGATTGCGTCCGGTTCTTGCGGCTCTGCTTCTTACGGAAAAAGTTCCAAATCCCGTAACGACCACTTTTTCGCCTCTTTTAAGCGCGTCGCGAACGGCATCCAGGATAGCCTGAACGGATTCCCGGGCGGCTTTGTTTGTGAGGGATGCTTTTTTAGCAACCACATCGACTAAATCTGCTTTTGTCATTATTTCTTCACCTCCTTCCGGATTGTTAAATCAACCAATCTAGTTTGGATTTTAACTACAATCAATTTAGAGATGTGTGAGAATTTTGTCAAGATATCATAAGCCAAACTAAATGCATCATTGGGACAAGCCAAAACTTGACACAAAAGCCTATAGCTGTTATAATCCCAAGCAGTTCTCGCAGGAGAGCTTTTTTTATGCAAAACTTCCGCAGCCTGAGAAAGCTGTTTGGGTTTACCCGAAGCGGAACGTCTATTGTGGGACGCCAGACTCGTTACGTGCTTAATAAGCGCAAGCTCCACCGTCTTATAGGAGGCGGTCTTGTTGCCCTTACCACCGCCATTATTCTGGTTAACAGCCTGGCCAATATGGGTGGTTCTGTGGCCCTGGCCGTCAACACTCCGGCCAAGCCGTTAATTGACGCGACGACCAAGGCTTCTGTCCAATCGCCTTTGGTTTACGATACACAAACCCGCGGCTTTTCGTGGTTTCACGCCGGGGCTGATCTGGCTGCTCCAACCGGAACTGCCGTGAAGCCGGTTATGGCCGGAACCGTCCGGGCCGTGAACCATGACCTTTTTGGCTATGGCAAACATGTCATTGTTATGCATGACCAGGGCTTTGAATCCCTCTATGGCCATTTGTCCAAAATTGACGTGGAGCCGGGTCAAAAAGTTGACCTGAACACTGTTCTTGGCCAAGCCGGGTCAACTGGTTTTTCCACCGGCCCCCATTTGCATTTGGAAATCCGCCAGAACGGTACCCTTCTCAACCCCGCGGACATCGTGCCGGGAGTAAACTAAACATAGAACCGCATGAGAAATATTAATGAAGTTGACATCGAAAAATTTTCTCCAGAATCGAGACGTTGTATTG
>CAYJLJ010000098.1:0-2282 GCA_964371135.1 uncultured Gammaproteobacteria bacterium
CGATGGCCTTCTGACATTTTATCCGTTTTGTACAAATTGTACAAATGAGATTTTTTATCAATGACCGCCGGCCAGGCACCGAGTCGAATTGTTCCCCCGTACTGATGTTTGGCTAAATATTTTTCCTGGTCTTTCATCAAATGAATTACCGGGTATTTTGTTTTCGGATCAGCTTCTTCGCTATTTGCCCCTTTCATTTTGCAAACATTCCTGGCAAATTCCGCCACGGCCATTTGCATCCCGAAACACAAACCCAAATACGGGATATTATTTTCCCGGGCAAACTGGACCGCCTTAATTTTGCCTTCCACTCCCCGACTCCCCCAACCCTGGGGAACAATAAGGCCGCAGATGCCGGTAAAATCCGGGGCGCCGTCTTCGGTATCAATCCATTTAACTTTAACTTTTATCCCCAAGCTGGCACTGGCGTGTTTAATGGCCTCAATCACTGACACATAGGAATCAGCCAAATGAAAATCGCCAACTTTGTAATATTTGCCGGCAATGGCCACGGTAATTTCCCGGGTGGCATTTTTTGCCCGGTCAACCATTTCTTTCCAGGCCGGTAAAACCTGATTTTTAGCTTTTGGTTGTAGGTTTAACTTGGCACAAATTTTTTCTGTTATTCCCTGATCGGCCAAGGTTAACGGTACTTCCAAAATGGAACACAAATCGGGGTCCAGGATTAAATCTTCAGAAAGAATGTTACAAAACAAGGCAATTTTATCTGCCCTCTTCTTATCTACCGGCACTTCAGACCGGGCTACAATTAAATCCGGCTGGATCCCTAATGAATTTAAAATATGGACGCTGGTTTGGGCCGGTTTACTCTTAAGTTCGCCAACAGCTTTAATCAGCGGCAAATAAGTAACGTGTATATGAATAACATCCTGGGGATTTTTTAGTTTCATTATTCTTGAAGCTTCAAAAAAGATACCATTCTGGTATTCACCTACTGTTCCGCCCAATTCGATAACTACAACATCCGCGTTGGAATTTTTTCCTGCCTCTTTAATTCGTCGGATTATTTCATTAGTTACATGCGGGATAGCTTCAACCGTATCGCCTTCATATTCAAAGGCCCGTTCTTTCCTGATAACTTCGGCATAAATCTGGCCGGTGGTAATATAATTTTCTCTTGGCAAATCCTCTCCCAAAAACCGTTCATAATTGCCCATGTCCTGGTCGGTTTCCAGACCCGATTTCAAAACAAAAGTTTCCCCGTGTTCCTGAGGCCGCAGAGTTCCGGCATCAACATTAAGATACATGTCAATTTTAACCGGAGCGACTTTGAAACCAAGATCCTTGAGAAGAAGGGCCAGTGAGGATGAAATTATGCCTTTGCCCAGTCCTGAAATTACTCCGCCGGAGATAAAAATATACTTCACTAGCTTTCCAAATTAACAGACGCAATTTTTTCTTACAAGAGGTCAAACTAGGGCAAAAAGAGATTTTCCAGGGTTAATCTGACATTAGTGTTGGCCAGAAGGTATTTTTTGGCTTTAAAAAGTTTTCTGGCGGTCTTAGCTTCAAGAGGTCTCTCCTCTTGAAGGTAAATCAATAGATTGTCAATTGAGCTGATGGCCTCTCCCCGATCCTTGACGGTTTCAGCCCATTTGGAACCGGAAGAAAAATCATGGTCTTCGATCCGGGAGAGAATTTCCTCTGTTTGGTGGGATCCTTCGACTCGCTTTGCTCGCTCAGGACGCAATTGCACAATTGCGCATCTCGACACTACGGTTGGCAAAAGTTGATCTTCGTTGTCCGCCAGCAAAACTATCGTGGTTTCTGTTTCCTCGAGAGTTTTTAGTAACGCGTTTTGCGCCTGCTCGGTTAAATTTTGCGCGTTTTTAATGACAACAGCCTGGCCGATGGAAGTTAGTTTTTGCAGTCCCCGCACTTCTTCTACCGTGGAAATATCCAATTCAACGGCGTTATATTTTTTGGCTTGAAAGACGCGGCTTGCGGCAGTTCCGCCGGTAATTAAGATGCTCATTGCGGCGGCAGCTCTGCAAAAGTATAGGTTGACACGGCAAGAACGTTTTTGTAAATACTGAGATATTTTGGTTGGTAAAACCACTGTTCAGCCGGGCCGGGATAAAAATACCGGTTAAAGCCTAAATCGGCCGGGCCGGTAGCCAGCAGTGAGCCGTAGCCGGTAAGCTGCAGCGGTCCCGTTCCATCGTCAAAAGTTCCCGGAAAAACATAAACACCATCAAGCGGGGTCACGGCCGGGTCCTGGGTTAAATCTCGGGGGGTGTCAAGATTGAAAAGAGGAGACC
>CAYJLJ010000099.1:0-2255 GCA_964371135.1 uncultured Gammaproteobacteria bacterium
GAACCTTGTTGCCAAAATAGTGCAGCAGAATTGGGGTTCGGTCAGGACCAAATAAAACCGGCGGTTCTGTCAGACGCGATCCATATATAACGCTTTCAAAGTTTCCGTCCGCCCGGGAAATTAAGCGGTTAATGTCCTGCGGGTCATATTCCAGATCGGCATCCTGAATAACAATATAATCCCCTGTGGCCTTTTCTATTCCTGTTCTTACCGCCGCGCCCTTTCCCTGATTATCCTGTTTAATATAGACAATTTTCTTTCTGAATGGCTGTATTTTTTCTTCGGATTTGTCTATTGACCCGTCGTTGACGACGATAATTTCTTTTTCCCAGGGAAGTCTAACGGCGCAAACTTTTTCCAGGATTTGGGCAATGGTTTTCTCTTCGTTATAAACCGGCATTACTATGGAAATCTTCATAGCCCTTTCCTCCACCAATTTTGGACATCATCATAAACAGCCAGCTTTGAAAAAGGATACCAATCGTTCTGTTTTGAAAGATTTTCCCCCGGCACAGATCCTAAATCGGCAATAATAAAAACATCGCCCTGAAACTTGCCCTTCATAATCTCGACTGCTCCGGCAGTAGCACAGCTTGTAATTTCATACAAACATACTCCGATTGGCCGGCCGTTTTCAGCACCCACTCCTGTTGAATCCAAAACCGCGGATAAGGAATAACTGACATTTGAACTGGAAAGACTGCGCCCATACATAAAAACCTTTTCATCCCCGAAAAGGTTTTGCAACTTTTGGGAAACCGCATATAAATTTGCCGCGTCATTATTCCACTGATAGAAGGCAACATTGGCTCTCATACTTAATACCAGAGCGGCAGTAAAAAGAAAAAGACCAACCAGGCGGTTTAATTTTACTATTTGAAATATCGTCCATCCGACCAAAGTCAGCAATATTGGGTGAAAATAAATCAGATAGCCGTCATATTTTTCCGTTCGGAGGTAACGCAGCATGACCAGCTGAATCAGGCCAATAGCGGCTACAGCCAATGTTGCCAGTGATAATTTTTTCTTTATCAGAGCAAAAAAGAAAGCAATACCGATTGAAAGCCCGACGGCCAGTCCGCCAGCCACACCCCCTCCGATTGTTTTCCCCAAAAATCCCGGCCAAAAGACACCAAGATAGGTCAACCACCGGTTGCTGACCCAGAAACGGTATTGCCCGACCCGGAAAAAATAGATTAACTGTTCAATATTTTTAAAACCGCGGGCAGCATCCCATAAAAACAGCGGGAGAGGAAAAATGATAGCTCCAAGACCTGTTGCGAGAATGAATCCTGCAAGATCGCGGATAGTTTTTCTTTGAAGGATCGCCCCCAGAAACGCCACCGGGAAATAGACAAAGAGATTGATTGCCTGATAGTGCATGGAGAAACCCCCGCCGATTGCCGCTCCCATCAAAAAAGCAAAAATTAATTTGCCGGTTTTCAGATAGAGAAGAAGCCCCAGCAAGGCCAATGCGGAGAAAATTTGAATTGTTCCATGTTGGGTTAAATATAATGAATTACTTATAGCTAAAGGCGAAACAGCCGTCAGCAAAGCCATAATCAGTCCCAGTTTTTTGCCTCCAACGCTTCGGCCGACCAGACCCATGGCTACCACAAAAAACAGGGAAATCAGAAACATTAAAATCCAGGGGCCAAGAAAAAGACCGGGAACCAGAATTGCCGGAAGCATCAAAAACCAATACCAATTAGGGCCGAAAACGAACGGGCCGGCAGAGCTGAAAGACCCTACCCAGGGCAACTGACCCAAAGTAACGGCTCCCCGGGCAGTCAAAATATCCCGGGCGGTATCGCTGCCCAAAAGAAAATGATTATTAAAACCGCCAAGCCGCAAAATAACAGCCAGCAAAATTATCAGGGCAAAAATCAGATGATACTTTTTCTTTTCCATTTAAAACTTTTGATAAAAAATAAAACCATAATGATAAAGGTTGCCAGTGATATAAAATCAGCTGTCCGGCGAAGTGGTGTTTCTCCGAATTTGAGAACATAATTTCCCCCCGGCGGGAAAATCTTAAGGAGAATCAGGCCGGTGTCGTCATAATTTGGAGTAGTGGGTACGCTAATAACGTTCCAATCATTATCTTTTACCAGCAAATTATTATTATAAAAAATGTCGGTTTGAGGAAAATAAAAACGGTTGATCCGGACAGCAGCCGGACTGGCAACCTCAACATTAAAACTTGTTCCAAAAGCATTATTTGTCATCCCGCTTAATTTGGCACTGCCATAAAT
>CAYJLJ010000100.1:0-2245 GCA_964371135.1 uncultured Gammaproteobacteria bacterium
GGGTGAATTCTAATGTGAATCCGAACACTTTGGTGTTTGCAGGTATTTTAACTCTTTTAGGAAAACTTCTCTTGGGGTAGCATAATTTAGACACTTTTTAGGTTTGTTGTTGATCTCATCAATTATGCTGTCTAGTTCAAATTGAGAAAGGTTTTTTAAACTGGCTTTTTTGGGAATATAGCGTCTTAAGATTCCATTTGTATTCTCATTTGCTCCTTTTTGCCATGCACAATAGGGATCACAAAAATAGGTTTTTAGGCCCAACCAATTTTGTAGTTTTTGGTGATTGTAGTTTTCTTTTCCATTGTCAAAAGTAATTGTTTTTCTGGCAGGTTTTGGTAATAGTTTTAAAATATCTTTTTGAGCCATTACTCCAAATTCTGAATCAATTTTGGGGAGAAGTTTGGCTTGATAAAATCTGGTTTTCCTCTCCAATAGCGTTTGGATTCCTCCGGTATGGGCTTTACCTTCGACGACATCTCCTTCCCAATGACCAAATGTTTTTCTGGTGTTAATTTCTTCTGGTCTGAGCCTAATACTAACTCTGTTGGCAATACCACGACGGTAAAGATAACGACTGTGCCAACGTCTTCTTTGATAGTGATGACGGGCAAGATATTCCTGAAGTTTTTTCGTCTTACCTTGTTCGCTGTAGATATAACGATAGATTGTTTCGTGGCAAATAATATTCTTGCCATGATTGTCTTTTTTAAGTCTTCCGGAAATTTGTTCCGGTGACCAACCACAACGAAGTTTGTCACAGACATAGGAAAAAATGAAAGAGTTTTTTAGGGGATTTAATCTTCTACTTTTGGTATTCCTTTCTCTGCTGAGGGTGTTGGCAGCAATAGACTGATATTTGCCATCTACGCTGTTTCTTTTTATCTCTACACTGACAGTAGAGACACTACGACCAAGAATCCTGGCAACATTTCTGATACTGGAACCGGAGGATAATAACAAGGCAATTTGATCCCTTTCCTGTGGTGAGATTTTAGGTTTTTTAATCATATCCGAACATTGTACTGTTCGGATTCGTTTTAGAACTCACGTGGATAGAAGATAATCCCAACATGGCTTCAAATTGCGCTAAAACAGAATGCCCGGCTTGGGATGGCTGTGGAAATACTAGAGGCCCAAACGACCCTGATAGCTATGCAGGCTAACCTAGTTGTTTTATTATATCCCTATAATACGCGGCGCCTTCGAAGTCCAGAATTTTTGAGGCTTCTTTCATCCGCCGTTCCAAGGTTTTTTTAAGTTTGGTTTTATCTTCCGGCGTTAGTTGCTCAAAGTCAATTTCGTCGGGATTTATTGGGTTACTGTTTTTATAATTTTTATTATCTTTATTAGTCAGGATATTTTCCCGCACCGGTTTATTTATCCCTACCGGGGTAATGTTATTATCTCTATTCCATTTTAACTGGTAAGCCCGCCTTCGGGTGATCTCTTTAATTGCCGCGTCCATGGATTTAGTCACCGTATCGGCATACATGATAACCCGGCCGCTGACGTGTCTGGCTGCCCTGCCCATAGTTTGAATTAATGAGGTTCTGCTTCGCAGGAATCCTTCTTTATCCGCATCTAAAATAGCTACCAAACTAACTTCCGGCAAATCCAATCCTTCGCGTAAAAGATTGATACCCACAAGGACGTCAAATTCTCCCAGACGGAGCCGGCGCAAAATGTCCGTCCGGTTAATATTTTCGACATCGCTATGCAGATATTCAACTTTTAATGATTGGTCCTTTAAATAATCCGTCAGTTCTTCTGCCATCCGCTTAGTCAAAGTAGTTACCAGTACTCGCTCGTGGCGCGTGGCACGTAGTTTTATTTCTTCTATCAAGTCTGCGATCTGGCCTTCGGTTTTACGTATCTCAACCTGGGGGTCTACTAACCCGGTCGGTCTTACCAGTTGTTCCACTACCTGAGAAGAAGTGGAAATTTCCCAATCGTCCGGCGTGGCACTGGTATAAATAGTCTGGCCCATCCGGCGTTGAAATTCGTCAAACCGCAGCGGACGGTTATCAAGGGCCGCCGGTAATCTAAAGCCAAAATTAACTAATGTTTGTTTACGCGAGCGATCTCCGTTGTACATGCCACGAATCTGCGGGATAGACATATGCGACTCGTCAATAATTAACAAGTAGTCTTTGGGAAAATATTCCAGCAGTGAATATGGGGCATCACCGGGACGGCGGCCGTCAAAGTACCGGCTATAATTTTCAATTCCGTTCACATAGCC
>CAYJLJ010000101.1:0-2243 GCA_964371135.1 uncultured Gammaproteobacteria bacterium
GTTCAGTTTTATCTTTAAAAGCCTCATTTAAGGTTAGCCGAGGTGAAATTTCTTCGTTTTTAACTCCTAAACATTTTTTAAGAAAAGACTGCATGAATTTCATCATTAACGGGTCAGAATTACAAAAGCCCACCCGGCCTTCAGCCTCGTGCTTAAAACCCTCCGCCCAATAAAGAGAAACCCCTGCAATAAATAAATCTCTTTTTGACAAACTGCCAATTTCTTCTTTTGCGGTCTTTTGAATTTTATTTTTAACCTTTTGTCTGTTCTCTTTTTGCTTTTCAACCATTTTGAAGAACTTTTGTAACTTTCTGTTAGTTCTAGACTCCAAATTTTCTTTTTGTTTTCGACTTAACTGAATATTGCGGCACCAAAGACTAGCGGTACTTGTGGAAATATTAAGTTTCGCGGCAATATCTTTAATACTAAAACCGTCTTTTCTAAGAGAAAGGGCTTTTGACTTCAAATTAAGTTTCATTATCGATCAGACTAATAGTGTATCAGTACTACTTTATATGGTTCGAATATTACTGTCAAGCACTAAAAAAGTCCCGCTTGGGCGGGACTTTTGTTTTGTTGCGGGGCCAGGAGTCGCACCTGGACCGGAAGATTATGCAATTTTCTCCGGTTACCCGGAGGATCAGACTATGTCTTTTCCGTCTCGCCTGCTGGCGGACGAGAATCTGGCGTATAGTCGTTACGGATTTCCACGGTCCACAAAGGACCGGGATCTTTCCTCGGCATTACCCTTCGATAAACTCAGGGTTTCACCGATTTAGCCAGATGCATCACCAAGAGTTACCCCTTGGGTGGCCCAATTTGAGCCTTCCATGCAACTTTACACTACCCCGCGTTAAATTAACGTGCAGCCACATTATATGATAAAATCAGTGTTATTGCCAGGGTGTCAACCGGCGTTGCGGGATATTTCATAAGTATCCATTGGTGGGTTCGACCCCCACCCCTGGCACATTAGAACAATAGGTTTGCCCATTTTTGCCAATTTGGAGTGGCATCGGGAGAAGCAGTTGGCGCGCTGGCTAAAAGTTCTGACGGAATAATAATTATTTCCTCCCCCGGCTTTGACAACCCCAGTTGATCCCGGGCCACTTTTTCCCAATAATTGGGATTTTCTACGATAGCTTTCTTTCTTAGTAATTCTTCCTGCTCGGCTTTTAAGGCCGCCACCCGCCCCTCACGGGCCGTCAACTTGTCCCCTGCCCGCCAAAGGTCGGCAATGGCTTTGATGGTCGTCACTATAAGATAGAGACAGACCACGATCGTAATCAGCCTTAAAAATTTTCTGTTATTGGATTGTCTCATTGAATTTCAACCTCCGCCATGCTATTATGGGCTACCATAACGTTATGAGCTTGTTACTCTGCTCATAAGTTTATGGGCTATATGGATCCTGACAAGAAATTAAGCGACTTCATTGATTTTCTCAAAAGTGCCCACAAAGCGACGGCCACCGTCATCGCCTATCGCAAAGACATTGCCCAACTTCTAGAGTACCTCAAAAAGATGGACAAGACAAACCTGAAGGATGTGACAACCGATAATTTAAACGGCTTTTTAGCCCTGTTAAGCGCTCAAAACTACACGCCAAAGTCCGTATCGCGCAAAATTAACTCCATTAAGACTTTTTACCGCTTTTTAATCCTAAACAGGGTGATCGATTCCAACGTTTCCGCCTCGATTGCTCACCCGAAGTTTGATTCGAAAGCTCCCAGAATTTTGTCGAGGATGGAATACCGGGCTCTTCGTGATGCGGCCAGAGCTGATATCCGTATTGCCGCGGTTGTGGAACTGCTTCTCCAGACCGGCATGCGCATCGGAGAACTTTCCGCTTTAACCCTGGACTCTGTCAGTGAAAATTTCATCCGGATTCCGGCCATTGAAGGCCATCTCCAGCGCGACGTTCCCTTAAACAAGGCCGCCAAAGAAGCTTTGCAAAAATATCTTGAAGCCCGGCCAAAAGTTGACACCAAGGCGCTCTTTGTCACCAAAACCGGCCACCCATTATTGATTCGCAATATCCGCACCGCTATTGACCGTTATTTCAAAATTGCCGGGATCCAGGGAGCTAAGGTTAATGATCTGCGCCACACATTCATAGCGCACCACCTGGCCGCAGGCACCTCCCCGGTTTTAATCAGTAAATTAGCCGGCCACAAACGCATCGCCACCACCGAAAAATATCTGGAATTTATCAAAGATCTCCCTATTGAAAAGACTAAGCT
>CAYJLJ010000102.1:0-2232 GCA_964371135.1 uncultured Gammaproteobacteria bacterium
AAAAGACGGCCTGGTGACTATCCAAAACTTGATTGTTGATCCCAACGCCCAAATTCCGGCCGCCGGGCAAACCGGGCGGGGTTTTAATTTCGACATTTTCGTTATTATGGGAGTTCTTATCTGGTTTTTTGTGCCGCTGGCAGTCTATCTGGCCGCCTTTCTTGGCCGCAGCAAACGCATTTGGCCGGGCGGGGCAGCCGGCTTGGGCATCGGCGCGGTCATCGGGCTTATTGTCAGCTCTTTATTGGCCGTGGTTATTTTGAGCCTGATTTTAGGAATAATCGGTCTTCTTCTGGACTGGTTTCTGTCATCTAATTACGAACGGCTTAAAAAAATGGGCAAGGCCACCGGCTGGACAGCTTCCCGCGGCGGGTTTTGGACCGGTGGTGGCGACGGCTTTGGAGGTTTTAGCGGCGGCAGTAGTGGTGGCGGCGGGTCATCAGGTAGCTGGTAGTGTATGTTTTTTACTACATGAAAAACGAGGCTACTTGTTTTTCATATTGGGCTTGCTATGCTGTTTGAGCAATGGAACAACACGCTGTCCCGCAAGATATTACCGGCTTCAAATTTAAACTCGTCGGCAACATGACTCTCAAGCAATTCGGGGAACTGGCCGGGGGCGCCGTTATAGCTTATTTGTTTTTTGCTTCCACCTGGCACCCGATTTTAAAATGGCCCGGGGTGTTCTTTTTTGGGTTCCTGGGTTTTGCTCTGGCCTTTTTGCCCATTGAAGAACGCCCTCTGGATATTTGGATCGCCAATTTTCTTAAATCTATCTATCAACCGACTCTATATGTCTGGAAAAAGAACGCTCAGCCGCTTTTGTCCGTTTCTCCGGCCAACATAACTACCGCCGCGGCCACACCCATACCCATTTCCCAACCAACCGCCCAGCTTTGGCCGTTTAATCAGCCTGTTAATACTGCGCCAAAGCCGTCTGCCCCCCCTGTGGCACCACCGCCGCCGCCTCCATTAACGCCAACTGTAGCTCCTGCCGCCAAAAACACGCCGAGTTCACCGCTTTCCATTGAAGACCTGCAAAAACTGCGCGATGACAAAATGGCCGAGCTTCAGGGAATAACAAAAAAACTGGAAAAAACCACCACGGATGTCAGGGCGGACTTGTTTAAAGCCCAAAACGGCCCGGCCATTATCACCGTTGACGAACTCGCCCGCCGCCGCGATGAAAAACGCCAGGCTGACGAAATGCAACTTCAGGACCTCCTGCAGCAAAATACCAACCTCATGGCGCAAATTGAAAGTGTTAAAACCCGCATTGAAGCCCTGGCCGGAACAGACACCACCCAGCTTCAAACCCAACTGAATAACCTTTCAACGGTGCACGATAATATGGCGGCGCAAATTATGGCTCTTCAGGATCAAGTGGCCGGGAAAAAGGCCGGAGAAACTCCGCCAGCCCCGGCCGCGCCGGCACGTGTCAGAGTTGTCGAAAAATCCGCGGACCGGGAAAGTAAAATCTTTTTAACCGACGTTCCAAACGTGATTAACGGCATTGTCACCAATGAAAAAGGAGTGCCTTTGGATAACACCATTCTCCTTGTTAAGGATAAAAGCGGGAACTCTATCCGGGCCATGAAAACCAACCAGATTGGTCAATTTATTGCCAGTACTCCTTTGGAAAACGGCACCTATTATCTGGAGTTTGAGCGACAGAGTTATATGTTTGATATTTTGGAAATTACCCTGGACGGAAAAGCCGTCCTGCCAATTGAAATTCATGCCCGATCCGGTTAAGTCTGCCATCCGGGGAACGACCCAGACCTTTTTGGAAATCGCGGATATCCGCGATGATCTGGTGTTGCTGATTGACGGTTCTGTGGCCCTGCTTGTTCAGGTCTCCGCCGTTAATTTTGGCCTGCTTTCTGAAAAGGAACAGGAGGCCATCATTTTTGCCTACGCCGGGTTTCTTAATTCCCTTAATTTTGCCGTCCAGATTGTCATCCGCAGCCAGCAAAAAGACATTTCCGCTTACGTCGAAAAACTGGATGCCGAACAAAAAAAGCAAACGAACACTCTTTTGGCCGGTCAAATTGCCGGATATAAAAATTTTATCCTCCAGACAGTGAAAGAAAATAACGTTTTGGATAAGAAATTTTACATCGTCATTCCCTTTTCTTCCCTGGAACTGGGCGCCGGATCGGCCACCAAGGGGCTTTTAAAAAAGCAAAAGAAACTGCCGATGCCCGCGCAGCAGATTATGGAAAGAGCGAA
>CAYJLJ010000103.1:0-2205 GCA_964371135.1 uncultured Gammaproteobacteria bacterium
TCCGGCTATGTCGTTGGCCAGGCGCTGGAGGACTCACCGGCGGGGAGCGGGCAGGGGCCCGGCGGGACCTATCAAATAGCTGTCGCGATGCGCATGGAATACGCCGAGATCAGCAATGCCCGGACTTTGGCCCGGCTGATCAATTATGTCACTGCCGATGTTTTCCGAAACGTCAGAGACCAGGGCCAATTGCCCATGGTTTTGCGCTACATTATTTCCGGGCTGATCATGATAACATGCATTATTATTTCTTTCATCACTTTTTCCCGGTCGGTGCCCAAGGCCATTGAGGCGGTCGGCCGCAATCCACTGGCCCGAACGTCAATTATGATTTCTTTGGGATTGTCAATTGGGCTGGTGGTGGCCACGATTGGACTGGGCCTTGCGGCCAGTATCGTTATTTTGAGAATATAGTGTATGTCTGAAGCTGTTTTTATAATTTTTCTTCTAATTGTAGGCATTGGCCAGTTGATCCTGGCCATCTATTTGCTTGGCATTTCCGCCAGGGTCAAATCTTTGCTCTGGCTGGCACGGACAACGTCAAATACTAATTCCAATAACGTTTTAAAGCGGGCTTATGCCAAAGCTAAAGCCGTTTTAACCCAGGCCGAACTTTCCGGGATTAAAATTACCGCGGAAAGCAAGATTGAACAGCAAAAGTATGCATCTAAACTGGAAAAAGAAATGGCCCAGCAGTGCGATAAAGCCATGATCCAATACCAGAGTTTTCTCCTGTCACTACGAACCAGAAGTGAAGATGAAATGAGTGACTACACTAATACTTTCAAAAAAGAAATTAAGACAGTGGTGGAAGCGGAAACGATGGAAATGAAAAAAGCCCTGGCTGCCTACAAAGCTGCGAAAATGGCGGAAATAGACGAGAATTTTGCCGCCACGGCCCAAAAAGCCATCGAGCTGATCCTCCAAAAGAAAATAAGCCTTGCCGACGAAGTCGACCTTGTAAACGAAGCGTTGGAAAAAGCGAAAGGAGAAAAGTTAATTAGTTAAATCCGTGCAATGACACTAATATGTCAGATCTGTCTGCCCAAATACTATCGAGCTGTATTACTAAAACCGCTGCCCTGCGGGAACTAAGCAGTGTGGAGGATCAGGTGCGGTCGCGCAAAATAAAAGCCGAAGATTATAACGCCGCCCGCGATGAGATTAAGGCCATTGAGCCGCTATACTTCTATCTTCCCTTTGAACTACCCGAAGAAGAAATTCTCAAAATTTCCTCCAAACTGCGCCGGGATTATGGCAAACAATTTCTGATTGAAACCAGGGTCGACCCGCAACTGTTGGGCGGATGCGCCCTCTCATATAAGGGAGTATATAAAGATTATTCTTTGAAAGACAGGCTGAATAAAACTAAGATATCTTGAAGACAGAAGACGGAAGGTGGATTCAAATTTATGGAGATTGGTTACGTAAAATCTATCCGCGGCCCACTGGTCTATGTTGACGGCTTGCCGGGAGCGGCAATTGGGGATATTGTGGAAAGTGACCCGCCTGGCGGCGGGGCTGGCGGCGTCCGGGGTTTTGTGTCCGCTCTTCTTTCCGAACAGGTTGAGATTCTGATTATTAAAAATGGCGAAATTAAACCCGGGCTGGCTTTTCGTCCTACGGGGCGGACCCTCGCCATTGCCTGCGGGGATTTTTTGCTGGGCCGGGCCGTCAACCCCCTGGGCGAACCGGTCGACGGCAAGCCTTCCCTTCCCAAAGATGAGAAAAATCTGCGGCCTTTGGAAGAACCGGTGGCCGGGGTTTCGGGACGGGAGTTTATTCATGACCAGTTTGAAACGGGCGTAAGTTTGGTCGACACCGTTATTCCCATCGGCCGGGGCCAGAGGGAGCTGGTTTTGGGCGATGCGCGCTCGGGCAAAACCGGATTTTTAATCGATGTCGTCATTAACCAAAAAGATAAGGGCACCATCTGCATTTATTGCTGCATCGGCAAGCCGGTGTCTGACGTCCATGATTTGATGGGGGCCATCGAAAGAGAAAAAGCCCTGAAAAACACCATTTTTATTGTGTCGTTTTCCGGTGATGACACGCCCCTGATTTACCTCACTCCCCAGACGGCCTTTGCCGTCGCCAGCTTTTTTCAAAAACAAGGCAAAGATGTCCTGGTGATTTTGGACGATATGGGCGCCCACGCCAAGGTATACCGGGAAATTTCCCTTCTGGCTGAGCGCACACCGGGGC
>CAYJLJ010000104.1:0-2176 GCA_964371135.1 uncultured Gammaproteobacteria bacterium
TTTTTCGGCTACCAAAGGATAGTAACTTCCTTCATATCATTATGCCGGTTCGGGTGCAGGGGTAGGGGTAGTAGAAATATTTTTATCCATGGGATTAGTAGTGATCAGTTTGTGTTCCTCCGGGGAAGCGACGACGCGCATGGCTACATGACTGCTTCCGGCAAAGAAAAGACCCTGACCCACACCGGCCGAGAGTAGTAAACTTTTTTCCCCTTCAGACAGATAAAATACTTCCCCAAGTTTATCAATGGCCGCCGGAGACTGTTTCATCAGGATTTGAATACTGCTGTTGGTGATAATCGACTTTCCCAGCTCGGTGTTGAGGAAATCTTCAATGTCCTGAGTGATTGTGGTCAGGCCCAAATAGTATTTCCGGGCTCTTTTGGCAAAGCCCCACAGAAATTCCGCCGAGGTCGGGTCTTTCATGAGATACCAGGCCTCATCGACGATTAATATCCGTTTACGGAAATCGCGCTTAATTGAGTTCCAGATGAAATCGACGATAATGAAAATCGCCAGAGAGCGCAGTTGGTCCTCAAGATTTTTAAAAGAAAAAACCGTAAAGGCATTATTTAGTTTGAGATTGCTGCGCTGGTTAAAAATTGTTCCAAAACTGCCTTTAACAAATTTTTCCAGCCTCAAGGCTAAATTGGCCGAAGCGGGAGTTTCCATGCCGACCAAAACTTTATAAAAATCTTCCAGAATCGGCGGCTCTTTTTTGTGCGTCGCCGGGTCATAGGTGATCCCTTTTTGTTTGTAGGTTTGTTCCAGGGCGTTATGAATAATAGCGTCATCTTCTGCCGAGGTGGCGCCAACCATCAGTTTCATCAGCCGGGTCAGAGAAAAACCGATTTTATATTGCAAATCATTTTCCTGGGGATCATCATTGGTGCCGCTCAAGTCGAAAGGATTAATATGAGTGGAACTGCTGAAAGAGAAGGAAAGATAGTCACCGCCGACGGATTTGGTCAGGGGTTCGTATTCTTCCTCAGGGTCAATAATAATGACATTAGTGCCAAACATTAAGGCCCGCAGAGCTTCCAGCTTTACAAGGAAGGATTTTCCTCCGCCGCTTTTTCCAAGCACAACCTCGTTCGCGTTCTCTAAACTGAAGCGGTCAAATATAATTAAGCTTCCATTGTGTTCATTTAACCCATACATCACGCCTTCGTTGGCGGTCAGCTCTGAAGAAGTAAACGGAAATGTCGTCGCCAGGGAAGTTGTGTCCATGTTGCGGGTTATCACCAGTTTATCAACGCACAGCGGCTGGGTGGTGCGAAAGCCGTCTTCCATTTGCAGGGTGGCTTTTTTGGAAGTGAGCATCAGGGAAGCCAGGGTAGATTCGGCCTGCTTGCTGATTTTTTCCAGATTTTCCAAAGAGTCGGAGTTGATGGTCAGATATTGAGCAATGTGGATAAACCGTTCCGCCGGTTTGGCGAGTTGTTCCTGAAGGGCCAAAGCATCATCAAGGGCGACCTGGACGGCCGCGTCAACAACATGGCCGCGTTTAATGTCACTTTCAATGGTAGCCTCCATCTCCGCAATCTTTCTTTTTAAATTAGATAAAATATCGCGCGATTCCACCGGATATATAAACATGGCCAGATCCTGGGATGAATCAAACTCAATAATAGGTGAAAGCCAACTGGCGGAAACAAACCGGGGATAATTGGCAATAAAAAAGGTCCGGAAAAATGTCCCGCCGATTTTGAGATGAGTAAAATCGACCTCAATTTTTTCCGGGGCGATGATGTCCAAAACAGAACTAACTGCCTGCCTTCCTGCGTCGGTTTTAGCAGTCGGCGAAACCGGTTTTATCTTAAAAAAGGGCAGATTCATAATTTTTCAGGTAATAGTTTCAAATTTTGGGACACCGTTTTCCCGTTTTTCTTTCCTGGGGTTTAGGCCGCTTGCGTCCGCAACCCCGTAGGGGTTATAGATGTCATAGAAAAGTTCGATCAGTTGGGAAGTGGTCAGCTGCTTTGCCCGCAGTCCCAGCCGGCCCAACTGGCGCAAGACATGATCGCGTTTGGGAAAAAGAGCCGTTTTCGCTCTTTCCATAATCTGCTGCGCGGGCATCGGCAGTTTCTTTTGTTTTTTTAAAAGCCCCTTAGTGGCCGAGCCGGCGCCCAGTTCCAGGGAAGAAAAGGGAATGACGATGTAAAATTTCTTATCC
>CAYJLJ010000105.1:0-2165 GCA_964371135.1 uncultured Gammaproteobacteria bacterium
CCCCCCGACACAAACTAAAAATAGATCAGGATATTTTTTTATCAGCTTCGCTACTGCCTCGATTAATTCAGGAATCCCTTTTTCCATTCCCATCGTCGTGAACCGTCCGCTATAGCCGACAAGAAATCCGGCTGCCGGCAATTTCAGCTCCCGACGCAAGCTTGCGATTGGCGTCAGGTAGTCAAATTCGTTTAAATCTATCCCATTAGGGAAAACCAAAGTTTTATCCTTATAAAACTCGGCAAAATGGTGGGTAGTTACCAGAATCAGATTTACCCGCCCAATCGCGAGCCGCTCCAAAAAACGGTCGTACCAGCCAACCGGAAGCATGTGCACCTCATAAACAATTTTTGGTCGGTACCACCAACCCGACAGTTTTAATAAAAATAAGAGCTCTTTAGCATCATTGAATACATGAACGAATTTAGCTCTGGACCTGAGCAGGTGAAAAAAGGCCAGGAAACTAAAACTCCAGGCCATCAGAGCATATTGGAGATGGGGAAGGGGCAGCTCCAAATGGGGCAACCTGGTTAGCTTGAACAGTCCGGGATCAATTTGATGATACTGCCAAATGTCTCCCGTGATTTGAGACACCGGTCGGCATTGCGGCGCCACCAGTTCGACCTCAGCTCCGGCTGCGGCTAGAGCCCGACACATGACTACTACTCCATATGACACACCTCTCTCGTTGGGCAGGCGCAAATTAGTCACAAAAAAGATCTTCATGTTTAGTTCCCATTTTACCGCTAATCCTGCTAAAATTCCCGTAGTGCTTAATTCTAAATCAATTACCCGACTATCATTTGAAAAGAAACTTATTCCCCGTCTTATGAAAATCCGCGGTGGTGTTATCCTGGATGTCGGCGCTAAAAATTCGCCCTATTCAAAATATCTCTCCCCCACCCGGTATGTCCGGCTGGACATTTCCCCGGAAAGCCACCCGACTATTGTTTGCGATCTCCACGACATCAAACTTAAATCCCGCAGTATCGACACTGTTTTAGCCACGGAAGTCTTAGAACACCTTTATAACCCCGATAAAGCAATAGCGGAGATCTATCGAGTCCTGAAACCGGGTGGAACTTTAATTATTTCGACCAGATTTATCTACCCTTACCACCCCGACCCCAAAGACTATTACCGCTACACCCAAGACTCTCTTAATTTCCTCTTAGAGAAATTTTCCAGCAAGGTAATCTATTCTCATGGCAACCGAATCATGGCTATTTGGCAGCTAATTTGCCACAACCGCCTGGGAAATTTTCTGGCTCCAATTAATCCGCTTATCGCGAAAATTGATTATTATGACGAGGTGTGCCCTCTGGGGTATATTGCCGTAGCCAAGAAGTAGTCAGCTTGCGTTGAACCAGTTGCCTGCCTGCCAAAGCTAAGACTTCTGCCAATTCGCGATGCTCTAACACAAATCTCATTTTTGTCACCAGGGCTTTTTCATCTCCCACAGGGGCAACAAAACCTGTTTTCCCATCAATAACAACTTCACCGGCACAACCCGTGTCGGTCATGATCACCGGCAAGCCGGCAGTCAAAGCTTCAATAACCGCTAAACCCCAACCTTCATAATTAGAGGTCAGGACAAAAACATCGGATTCAGCCAGAATCTTTTTAACCTGCTCCCGGCTTTTCTGGCCTACCAATGAAACATTTACAGGTTTAATTTTTTCCAACCTGCTCCGCTCTTCCCCCTCACCCACAACCACGAAGTGATTCTTTTGGAACTGTTTGGCTACCGCAAATAATAGCGGAAGGTTTTTTTGTTTGACTAGTCGGGAAATTGTTACGATCTGGCCCGTGGGTTTAGTATGCGCTTTGCTCCAGAAATAGTCCGGATCTGTTTCCACCGGAGCGACAAAATAACGCTTGTCTTTTACCAACCTTTTACTAACAACCCGAATGTCGTCAGCAAAAAGAAGATTAAATTTTCCCAGCCAGTAAAAAACAGCGTTCTGCAGATTCTCTGACCGAAAATACGGATTATCAAAAAAATCATTATGTAATTGTACGTTCAACTTCATCCCAAAAAATAGTTTGGCCAGGACTCCAACCAGCCCGGCAACGAATGGATCCTGGGTTGAGATCAAATCAACCTTCAGTCGCCCGATTATTCTTAAAGCATCAGAGACATAAAACCACCGGTTTACGGAATT
>CAYJLJ010000106.1:0-2161 GCA_964371135.1 uncultured Gammaproteobacteria bacterium
TGACTTTTAGGATTCGCCACCTGGGACGTGGAAACTTAGCCCCGGCCACAAAAACCCACCGTTTTTGGCGGGGTTGCTATTTTGGCTTTATTTTTTTAAACATTTCCGTCGAAATTTTAGCGTAAAAGGTTTTTAAATCGTCTTTGCTTAGATCAACTAACATTTTTGGCCATGTAGAAACATTTTCAAAATTGGCAATCGCCCCGGCAAATAAAACTTGCCCGCAAATTGAGTGGAGAAAAATTTATCCAAAAATTGATCCTGTAAAATAGTATTAACTCCAGGCATATAAAGCTTTTTCCCAAACCCGGGCGACAGGTTTCTTTAATTTTAACTTCGGAAAGTAATTTTTTACGTCTGAAAGAGTCAAATATTTCCAGACATCACTGTATTTTGCGCTTTCTAAAATACGGGAAATCAACCAGATTTTTTCGGTTTCATTTTTGCCATGCAGCACCCTCTCGATTTCCTGGTTAGTCAAGTCATAATCCCACAAAAAATATGGCCGCTGAGTTTTCATACGGTTATATTACCACAAAAAAACCCACCATTTCTGGTGGGATTTTCTTTGGTTCTCAAAAAGCGGTATGAATCATTAAGGTTGTTTTTTATCAAGATACCTAGAAACTTGAGAGTTATTTATCACACGGTCTCCTTTACAGGACCTTTGTGTGAAGTGAGTTACCTCTTAGAAAGGAGGTGATCCATCCCCAGCTTCGGCTAGGGATACCTTGTTACGACTTAAGCTTCATCGCCGACCTTGGCGTCGTCCCGGCGTTACTGCCGGAATATCAGCCACTGCCGACTTTGCTGCCTTGACGGGCGGATTGGGATAATCTAAAGTTATCTCCCGTTCCCACCCGGCGAGCGGATTTTCCGCACCGGGCGAGCCCTAATGATGCATTGATGCTTTCAATTGCCGAATTTTTTTCTCACCATCAAGAGTGAAATGCTCTCGATTAATGATCATCTTCGAAACTTCAGAAAAAATCTGAAAGTCTTTTTGCTTTTTCGGACTTAATAAAGGGTGTTTATTGAAAAAATCGATTAATTTCAACTTGTCTTCGCTTGAATTAATTTCAAAACGGTAACAAGGTGAATGATTTTTTCGTTTCTCCTTCTGGAAATAAATAGAACCAAAGCCAAAAAACTCCTTAACCTTTTCTAAAACAGGAAGGTCGTCATCACGAAGTTTAATATAAAAATGTGACTTCGCCATGACATGAGCTTTTGGATTTTTAGTTTTATCTCTTTCAGTTAGAAGAACGTAAAAACATCCTTCTCCATCACTTAATCCAACAATGTAATTTGCGTCGATCATTTAGGTAGTCTCCTTCATCACCGCAGCGTAATACTTTCAGTATGAACTGAATATACTTCGCTGTCAATAATTACTATGAGAACAGCTGACTTCTCAATAAGCTTTTACTTCTATCTTATTGAGATCTCTCTGGGTTATTTAGAAAACTTTTCCAGACATCCGAACTAGAATTACTTCCCCATGACACACAATGGGTCGACTTAATTTTCACTTCTTCGGTGAATTCGGCTGTCTTTTGTCTCAAGCCCTCCAAACTAATTCCTCGCGGAACTAGATCTGCTAATTTTTTTTGACTACTATCTATAAGATAGAACGGATTTAAACCGTTTAGCTTTCTAAACTGCCAGACGCGCATTTTAACCTATTACTATAGGTTACTGTGTACAAGACCCGAGAACGTATTCACGGCCACCTGCTGATTGGCCATTACTAGCAATTCCGACTTCATGAGGTCAAGTTGCAGACCTCAATCTGAACTGAGGCGAAATTTCAGAGATTTGCTTGCCGTTGCCGGCTTGCGGCTCATTGTTTTTCGCCATTGTAGGGTGTGTGTAGCCCAGGACATAAGCACCGTGCTGACCTGACGTCATCCTCGCCTTCCTCCCTGGTTTTGCCAAGGCAGTTTGCTTTGAAAATTTAACAAAGCATGAGGGTTGCGCTCGTTAACCCACTTAAGGGTACTCCTCACGGAACGAGCTGACGACGGCCATGCAGCAGCTTTGATGCACTCTCGAAGATCACACGTTTCCGTGCGCTTGCAGCATCATGTCAAGCCCTGGTGAGGTGTTTCGCTTTGAATCGAATTGAACCACACGCTCCACTGCTTGTGCGGGTCCCCGT
>CAYJLJ010000107.1:0-2020 GCA_964371135.1 uncultured Gammaproteobacteria bacterium
AAAAGATATTTCTCAGGCATTGCAAGACTGTCTAAAACAAATCCCATTTGTCGATGTCTTTTCAATCCAGCCGAATCTGGATTTGCCAGGCCTGAGCGCTACCTTATTGGCGCAAGGCAGTTCATTCAAACTGTTGGTACGCTTCCAAAACAGCGGCCAGCCCAGATTGGCGCGCTTGGCCGTTTATGAATTGAAAGTAACATTGTCAGAGTCGGCTGATGTTTATGGGATTTTTAGCGCTCCCTACATTTCGCCGCAAGCCGCAGCCATTTGCCGGGAGGCGGGCATTGGGTATTTTGACCTGGCCGGAAATTGCTATTTGTCGTTTGGCAGGGTCTATATTCACAAGGAAGGAGCAGCCAATCCTTTTAGCGAAAAGCGTGACCTGCGTTCGCTTTATTCACCCAAAGCCGAGAGAATTTTGCGCGTTTTGCTCACTACGCCAAG
The DNA here is from genome assembly GCA_964371135.1 of uncultured Gammaproteobacteria bacterium. Lineage (GTDB taxonomy): Bacteria > Patescibacteriota > Microgenomatia > JAMCZE01 > JAMCZE01 > JAMCRP01. The sequence continues at coordinate 448 of CAYJLJ010000107.1, forward strand.
ACGGATTTGGAAAACCCAGGAATTGGCACAAGCCGCGCAGGTCAGCCTTGGGCAGGTCGCTAATGTGAAAAAGCTGCTGGCTGATCGCGAATGGTTGAAAACCGACTCCGCCGGTATGAGCTTGAGTAATCCATCTGCTTTGCTCGATGAGTGGACCAAGCGCTTCGATTTTCGCCGAAACCAAGTTACTGAGTATTACACACTGGCTGAGGTGACCGAGGCCGAAGTTCAGTTCAGTGAAGCATGTCAGCGACTTGGTTTTCCTTATGCGCTCACCGGGTTCTCAGCAGCCAGCCGCATTGCTCCGATGGTGCGTTATCAGCGTATGACGGCTTATGTAAACGGGGAGCTAGAACCTCTGGCAGCCGTGCTAAACTGGAAACCCGTCAGCAGTGGCGCAAATGTTGGATTGTTAATCCCTTACGATGACGGTGTTTTCTATGGTGCTACAAATGTTGACGGTTCACAGATCGCCGGGTTGGTACAGACCTACCTGGACCTGCAAAATTCACGCGGGCGTGGTCAGGAAGCCGCTGAGGCCATACACAAGGAGCTGGAAAAATCATGGTAACTAAACGAACCGATTACACCGCCGAGGCGGTGGAAGCCGCGCGCAGTGTCATGCTTGAATTATCGCGTGTTCTGGGCGAATACCAGAACGATATGGTCATTGTCGGTGGTTGGGTACCAGAATTATTGATCGAGAATGCGCCACGCGCTCACATCGGCAGCCTGGATGTAGATGTAGCACTCAATCATCGTACCCTGCACGAAGTAGGCTATAAGACTATCTTGCAACTTTTACTTTTGCACGGTTATCGCCAGTCCGAACAGCCTTTTATCTTTTTCCGCACAGTAGAAATTGGCGGACATCAGATTGAGGTTGAAATAGATTTTTTAGCCGGTGAATATTCGGGGACAGCCCGCGGACATCGAACTCAGCGTGTTCAAGATATGCGTCCACGCAAAGCACGCGGCTGTGATCTGGCGCTCTCACTGGCCATTGAAATTCATATAAGCGGCACACTCCCCGGCGGAGCAAAAGACACAGCTACCCTGCGCGTGGCCTCTATCGTGCCGTTTCTGGTGATGAAAGCTATGGCCTTGGCTTCAAGACTGATGGAAAAGGATGCCTGGGATATTTATTACTGCATCCGCTATTATCCGGGCGGAATTGAAAAATTGGTTGAAGAATTTACGCCTCACCTGGCAAATAAACTCGTGCAAGAAGCCATAGCCAATATCGCTGAGAAGTTTGCATCTCCTGCACATGTCGGCCCCACTCATGTGGCTGACTTTGATGACATAACCAACCCGGAAGATCGCGCAATTGTGCAACGGGATGCTTTTGAACGTGTTCAGGCTCTGCTTATAAGGCTGCAAGCGATTAACCCATGAGCGAATACCAATACTACGAATGGCAAACGATTGACCGTCCACTCAGTTCCAGTGAGCGGGAGGCTGTTTCCAGACTTTCGAGCCACATGGAAACGGTCACATCCACCCAGGCGATTGTCTCTTATTCCTGGGGAGATTTCAAGCATGATCCACGCCAGGTGTTGCTGCAATATTT
>CAYJLJ010000108.1:0-1970 GCA_964371135.1 uncultured Gammaproteobacteria bacterium
GGGGTGGCATGGCCGAAGAGGGATGCCTGCGCGGGGTCAACCGTGTTCTCGGCGGGTGGCTTGGGCTTTCCGGCGGGCGCAGCCGCGCGCTGCTGGGCGGCGAAACGCTCCCAGTCCGGGACCGCCTCATGGCCGAAGATGTTGAGCTGCCCGGGAAGCTCCTTGAAAGACTCTGCGGCAGAGGTGCGAGCGGCCGGCCGGCGGTCGGCGTAGCCGGACACGTAGACCCGACCACCCGTGGGGGTTGTGCGCCAGTGAGCGGGGACGACGGCCTTGACGATCTTGTCCTTGGCCCGACGCGCCCGCCATTCTTCCTCAATCGTCACATATGGGGCCTGTTGCTCGGCGTAGTACGCCAGGGCCTCGGCGCGCTCGCTCTCGGGCTGCGTCTTCAGCCATTCCCTCTCCTCGTCGCTAATGGGCGCAGGCCGGGCCGCGCGCTGGGCACCCGTGAGGTGCGGCGCGTCCATCCGATCCAGGATCTTCACTCGCGTCAGCGTGGTCAGCTTGGCGCCCTTGTACTCGTCGAGCGCCTTCACGGAGGCCTTGATGCGGTAGGTGCCGCCGTCCTCCATGTCGCGCATCTGATTGCCGGTCCCCCACCACGTCAGGTAGTGGCCTTCCGGTGTCACGAGGCGATGCCGCCGGCTCTCGCCGTAGTTGCCGTCGTGGATGCTGGAGTCGAGCAGTTGCGCCGTCACTTCGATCTTGTCGCCGGCCTTCGCGCCGGGCAGCCATCCGGCCTCGGCCGCGGCCTTGCGCTGTCGCTCGACCCCCATCGCTCGATTGTAGGCTGGAACCGCGCTGGCCAGTAGCGCCGCCGTGCGGTGCTCTCCAACGTCAGGCTGGAGCGCGGCGACCTTCAGGTTGTGCTCGTAGTCGCTGGCTGGCGTCAGCCCTCGAGCCCACGCCATCACCTGTTCGGCCGTCTCGCGGTCGGCGTCGGTCGGCCGGTCGCGCATGTCCCGGTTCTTCGCCCGGTCCAGCATCGCCATGAGCGCGTGATCTGCCGTGGCCGTTTTCCCGGTGAAGACGTCGGAGTTCTTCCGCGAGATGAAGCCGTGCTCTCGGACGACGCGGGCGACCTCCGCGACGAAGGCCTTCGTGTCGATGAGCTTGTTGCCGTTCCCGAAGTCGTCGCCATCCCCGCCGCCGCCGGACTCGTCGTCGCCCATGGCCTCAGCGATGACGTCGCCCATGGACGCGGCCAGCTCGCACAGGCCCTCGATGCTGCCAGCCGGCAGGTAGTTCTGGAGGCAGTCGCCGCCAACCTGCTTGATCTGCCCCTCGGGGCCCGCCAGAAGGTAAGTGGTCTTGCGCTTGCGGTCGGTGGCACAGTGGGAGCAATTCGGCCGGCTGGCCCGGTGAAACTCCGGCACCGTGATCGCCTTGTCAGCCCACGGGGAGCGCTTGATGATGTTGCCGTGCTCGGTGTGCCTGAGCGCGGCGAGGAAGTGCCAGCCGTTCGATTCCAGCGGCCAGTCACCGACCACGCGGACCTCTCGGAGCTTGTGCGTGACCTCGGGGAACTCCGGATCGATGGGCTCCGACCACTCGCGCAAGACCTCGACGCGCGGCGGTTCGACGCCGAGGCGCTTGGCTCGCGCTGCCAGACCGTCGATCTTCGCCGTCAACTTGTCGAAGCCGCGGGGCTTGACCGTGAACTCTCGAGGGAAGGGCTCGGAGCGCTGCTCGACGTTCTGCTCGTCGACGTCGGGAGGCTCGACCGCTGGCGCCGGCGCCGCGACCGGCTCGGGGGCCGGCATGGGTGGCGGTTCGGCCTGCGCGACCTGGGCGACGGGAGCCGCCTCCGGCGGGGCGGCGAACGAGAACAGGCTCCCCTGGTCCGGGTCGACCTGCATGCGCCGCATCCGGCGGTCATCGTAATCGTGGACGAGGATCGGGCGGCCAGAGACATGCCGCCAGTGCGCTGCGACGTGGGCCTTGAGAACGAGGAGACGGATCACGCC
>CAYJLJ010000109.1:0-1921 GCA_964371135.1 uncultured Gammaproteobacteria bacterium
ATTCCATACGACTGAAGCGTTCTTGGAAAAAATTGTGATTCCCCGTTCCCGTTCCAGCTCGTTTGAATCTAAAATGGCATCCTGGCCGGATTGTTCCTTATTAAGTTTAGTGTTCGATTGCCGCAACAAAGCATCGACAAGTGTGGTCTTGCCATGATCAACGTGGGCAATTATTGCAACATTTCTTATATTCATGGTGTTTCATCAAAAAAGCCGCCCTCTTGCGGCTGACACTACAAATTATAGCATGTTTTAGCCTCTATTACTCCAGATGGACTTGCCGGGGTTTAAACTGGAAAACAAGCATGGATAAAAGGGCCATTATTGACATAAAGATAAACAGCCAATGAAAACCAATTTTGGTGACAATTAGTCCTCCTAAAATCGTACCCACGGCGGTAACCAGGTTTAAAATAACTTTCCAGTCAGAATATTCCCGTACATGCTCATTCTTATTTAAATGTTCAGCAAAAATCGCATCAAAGGCCGGAGTCCCTACCGCTTCGCCCAAACCTAATAAAATCTGGACACCTATCAAAAAGGCTAGATTTTGGGTAAATACAAAAAGCAACCAGGAAATTCCTCTGATTAAAAAGCCGGCAACTAATAAGTGGTCTTTAGCAAACCGGTCTCCGATGCGGGAAATTATCCAGGTAAAAAGTGTCGTAGAAACCAGAAAAACGGCCCAGGTAGTACTGATAACAAAGACGCTATTATCAAAATTTTGGACATAAACAGCATACAGCGGGCCTAAAAAACTGGAGGCAAAACAGAATATGCCGTTGCTGAGAAAAAGAATTTTTAACGCTCTATTGTGATCCATGTATTTAGTATACCAAACTAAATATGTTAAAATAGGGGGTCGGGGCGCATTCGTCTAACGGCAGGACGACAGATTTTCACTCTGTTAACAGGAGTCCGACTCTCCTATGCGCTACTTGCTTTTAGTCATTTTTTGGGGCGGTAGCTCAACGGTAGAGCAGCATCCTTTTAAGTTGTTGGTTCAGGGTTCGAATCCCTGCCGCCTCACTGATAAGGTTTTCCCCTCAGACGAACCGGCGGCGCGCCGTTTGAGGGGGGACAAACGGAGCGCCGCAAAGCCCTGCTGGTAAACAAAACCGAGCCGGCGATCTTCTAAAGTAAAGTTCGAGCCGACCCTTTTTGCCAAGATTGCCAAACCTTGGTCATTCTTTTTTGCGCGCGCGATTTTTTCTATTCCTGACGCCGTTTCTATAAATTCCCCTAGGCGTTCGAGCCAAATTGCTCCGGTGGTTTCCATTTTGGCTTTTTCATCCTGAAGTTTAACTTTTAAATTAAACAGTTCGTTCTTCTTTTGTTTGTAAATTTCTGATTCAATGGTGCCGTCAAGGAAACTGTCTAACAAAAGATTTTGTTTCTTATCCACATTTTCTATTTCCAAATTAAATCTGGTCAAGTTTTCTTGTGTTTTTGTTTTTTCCTCTAAAGTGTCTTTTTCTAACCAACTTCGCCAGTCTGGTTGCCAGGAAGTTGGTAAGGCAACTTCTAAAAGTTGGCTTCGTATTTGTTTCCCAAATTTTTTTTCTTCCAGATACTTTTGGGAACATGGTTTTAGTTTTTTTGTACACCGGTAGTAGGTAAAAGTGGGCTTGCGGCCGGTAAACTTGTAAATTTTCTGGTGGAACTCAGCGGTAATACCGGCTCCACATTCGCCACAGCGGGCCAAACCTCTAAAAGCAAACTGGTGACCTTTATATCTTGGTCTTTCAATCCGGTCTAATTCTTTTTGAACTTTTTGCCACAAATCTTTAGAGATAAAACATTGATGAGAGCCGTCATAATATTCGCCGTTGTACTCTAAAATTCCCACATAAAATTTTCGTTTAAACATTCTTTTGACCTGGTCACTTTTTAACCCTTTCCCTTGGGCACTGGTAATGCC
>CAYJLJ010000110.1:0-1897 GCA_964371135.1 uncultured Gammaproteobacteria bacterium
GTGCGTGGTTGTTCTACTGCCAGTGGTAGCTTTGGGAACTTGTTGTCTGTTCCTTTGGAAAAGATTTGGCAGGGGCGGGGAATGCGTCAATTCCGTAAACTTGTGTGGTTGCCGGAGAAATGTAGGGCTTGCAAAGAATTTTGTGGAGGTGGTTGCTCTGCCTCTCGACCAAGCGTAAGCATGTATGCTCCCGACGAATTTCTGGAGGTTGACAATGAAAATAACTCAAAGGTTTAGGGTCAGAAAAGACTTGAGGGATTACGTTGTTTACTTTGAGGAAGAAGGACCAATGGAAATGCCTAGAGTTTCTGCTTTTATCATTGAGCAGCTCTCCAAGGGAAAGGTTCGCGGCGAGTTGATGTCTCTTGTGGAGGGGCGTTTCCCGAGGTTAAATGCGAAACAAGAGGTTGACGAGGTGTTAAAAACGCTTCGTCGATTCAAACTCCTTTCTTCTTAGTAAGTATGGCAGCAGAATTAAATTGCTGCCATACTTTAATATATAGATTATGCGATTGAAATTTACATACAATTTTTTTGAAGCTGCAAAGGAAGCAGCAAACATGATTTTTCACCCCGGCGATTATCGCAACCTTCGTTCTGTTATTTCGCCTTTTTCACTTGGATTTTTACGCGTTGCGTTAGATTCTCGCCGATATAAAAGGCTTATGAACCGGATTTGGAATGATGTGGCGCCGAAAGCGGAAAGAGCATTCAGGGAATACGATTTAAAAGATTTAGGTAAAGTTACATGTTATTTTCACGGCATTTCCTGTGAGGGGTGGTTTGATGTTGACAAAAATTCAATACATGTGAGGGTGACCGGTGTAGGGAATAATGAAGAGTTGTTGGATACAATCTTCCACGAACTTCTTCATCTGGCGACCTACGACGAGAGATTTTCTTATGAAGAGCGAGAAAAATTAGTGGACGAGTATATTTCTCTTCCGGAGTTCAAAAGATTAAGGGGCGAAAAACAATAGTAAAATTCAGGCGAAGATTTGCGTTTATAAATGACAAAGCGCTACGACACAATTTTAGAAAACAGGCCGCAAGGGTTTAGGGCTGGGGGCTTGGTTGTCAAAGACGGGAGAATACTGCTGATGCACCAGATTCTGGGCGATGAGGATTTCTACACCTTACCAGGGGGCACTTGGGAGAAAGGAGAGACTTTGGAAGAAACGTGCAGGAGAGAGGTGTTGGAAGAATTTGGAATAAACGTCAATGTCGGGAAACTTGCTTTCCTATTGGATACAAAAACCAGAATCGCTTTTTATTTCGTGTGTGAAACCAAAGAAACAAACATAAAATTGGGCGGCCCTGAAAAACAAAGAATGAATGAGAAAGAACAGTACTTTGTTGAGTGGTTGGATCTGAATCAGGTAACCAAAGTCAGCTTCATCCCCGAATCAGCCAAAGAGGGAATTATCAAATTTTTGTCTAACCAGCAGCAGCCGACATTTTTCCTGGTTAACAATAAAAAATAGAGCTTTTTCCTATTCTCAAATTCTCAAGAACATTAGAATAGCCAAAATCCACAAAAGAGGATTTTGCGCGTATTTGTCTCTTTCTGAACTATCCGATCTTAACCGCTTGCCTTGCTTGACAAGCAAAAAAGTGCTATAATACTTTAGCGTATCATGGCTTTAGACCCAAGGAAAGGAGGTTGCCATGACCGTATTCAATCCAAAGGACCAGCGCTATACGCGGTCACAGAACCGTTTGGCCTGGTCTCTGTCTATTCTCATCATGACAGCGCTGGCGCTGTCCGGCTGGATACTGTTTATCCGACCGATCAATCAGGCTGGGGCCGTTAAGTTGCCGTCATTGCCTGTTTTTAACCTGGCTGGCTCAACTCCGACCCCGACTGCCACACCGACGCCGACGGTTATCCCTACCC
>CAYJLJ010000111.1:0-1897 GCA_964371135.1 uncultured Gammaproteobacteria bacterium
AAGTTGAATTACATCACCCAAAACGCCAACAGAAACAGGAAACAGTGGATAAACCGGGGAAGGCTTTCGATTTTCCTTCCACATATAGTTGGGATACATTTATAGCTCAAAGAGACCAGTGGCAGGAGGAATTGGACGGTCTATCTAGAGATCCAATCTCTTCTTTTCAAGCAGCCGTTTCGCGTTCGGCAGAAAGTCGCCAACCATTCAACGAGCAGGAATTTATTGGCCAGGTTAAAACAAACCGCCATCGCCGTGAGGTTTTAACCGACCTAAATCGGCAAACCGAACGGGAACAAGTCAGAAAACTTCGGGAACGGTGGTTGGAAGTTTTAGAACAATTGGCTATAGGCAGAAAAATTCAACCAAAGGATGGAGTTTGTTTAGATTCTGCCGTTAATCTTCTTTTTGACTTTTTTAATAACGATCCACTTTTAAGCGCCCAGGCCCGCGCTCACCAAAAGCATTACGAAAGAAATTACCAGGAATTAGCTGCCAATCCGTTATTTGGCTGGGTATTTGCACTTCGGAGTGATAAAGATGCTGCCCGGATGGAAGCGGCTATTGCCCAACAACCGGAAGCCTTTTATCTGCTTATGAAAATGATGGTCGTTGCTTGTGACCAAACCGTCGCTTCTCAGATTCGAGTGTCTTCGCGGGAGAAAGAATTTCTTTTTAACAGTAAATATAAGTTGCAAACAGACAGGGATTCTGTCATGACCTTTTTTAAACAGCTGCGCCGTTTGGTTCAAGAGAATAAACCAGAGGTTGAAGAACTCTATGCCGAAGCAATAAAAATTGCTCCTGAACAAACACAGGACTTGGTTTTTGAAAAACCTGGTTTAAGAGCAAAGATCCAAAACTGGCAATTGGGCGGAGATTTAACCAGGAGAAATATTCTCTTTGCTCCGTTAGGTTTTCGGGATAAGGTCAACGCCATGACTCGCCGGGATTTTTTGAAGACATTAGGTTATGGAGCAGCAATCCTAGGCTTAGCAGAATTAGGTTTAACTGACAAACTATCACTGCCCGATTTTTATCGTTTTGGTTACTGGACAAATTCACGTATTCCTGATTATTTCGAGGGTACTAATGATCCTAAGCTAAGCGGCGAACGACCCCGAGCCACAAGATATGGTCGAGTTTTGCATTTTCCCGAAGGAGAATTAAGGGAAGGAAATATTGGCGCCACTGTTGGCTTTTTCCCTTATGAAATTTTTTTCAGCCCACACAGTAGGACAATGGAAGGTGATGATAGAGACGCTTATCTAAACCAGTATTGGAAAATAGTAAATGAATTATTTATTAACCCGGATCCTTGGGAGAAAGATTCGCCCGCGGCTAGGCCATTTACTAATGTAAATTTGGCTACGGCGGCCAACGATTTCAGGGATAATCAACTTGCTTTTGAACTGGAGTCGCGTGAACAGGATAGGGCCTACCCGAAGTATGGAGTCTTTTACTCTCCATTGGGCTGGAAAATTGACCAGGCTAATTTGCCGGCGGGCAGTTCGCCGGCGGTTACGGTTGACAATTACGGGAGTATCCAAGTGGATCGTGAAATAAACAGTGGGGTTACTTTAGCCGCCCGCAAACTAGAAAGTTTTGATTCCCACAAAAGAGTTAATGTTTTATCATCTAACCCGGGAAAGGAATACCCACCTTTTTTTAGACGGGATATTGCTCAAGCAGTTAATGCGACTCTTAATAAAGATCCGGCGCTTCAGCGTTTACACCAGGAATTTATTGACGAATTGGACCGAACAAAATCAGATGCGGCAAAGGCTTCAGAGGTTGTCCTTAAGTACCTGGGTTTATATGCAGTTTATACTGATACTCAACGCTATTATAGCCTCTCGGATAAATTGGAATTTCCTGATAAAAATGAGTATGTAGG
>CAYJLJ010000112.1:0-1879 GCA_964371135.1 uncultured Gammaproteobacteria bacterium
GTCCAGAATTGAAGCGCTGCATGTTGACGGACTTTTACGGATTGAGAAGGAGGGGAGAAATTTGCTGGGCGAAGATGTTTTTGACCGGCCGGATTGGGGAGTGGATCTGGCGGTTATTGGCGTTAAATATATTATACTCACAAAAGACGATGACTGGCAGACCTATCATTTCCTCGACCAGCAAAAGAATTTGATAAAGGTTTCTGACAGCCCGGAAATCTCCCTTTATGAAAATTTGTCTTTTAACTGACGCCTGGATGCCGGTTTGGGGCGGAGGGCAGGAACATGTTTTCCAGGTGGCAAAAATACTCAAAGCAGATGTCATCCATCCGAATGGAAATTTTTTTAATTTTTGGAGCCGCGTTTGGTTTACGTTGTGGACAATAAAATTTTATTTAACTTCTGATTATGATATTTATCACAGTCACAGTTTTTCCACCTGTTTGTTTTTGCCAATTGTTAGGTTAAGAAATAAAAAATGTGCAATTACGGTGCATGGAGTTGGCCAAAATTTAATTGGCGGCGGTTTATTAAATACTTTGGGTGTAAGTAAATTTTTAATGTGGCTGGTGCTTTATGTCTGGCCATATGATTACAAATTTAGCGCCGGCAATTTAAAAGGTTTTATAACTGTGGGAAACGGAGTAAATGCCAATGATTATGACGCGGTTAAGATTAAAAAAGACCCGAAAATCTTCAGAATTTTCTGGATAGGCCGGAAATACGATCCGGTTAAAGGGGTGGAGTTTTTGGAGGATGCCGTTAAAAGCATGAATAATCCAAAAATAATTTTGGACCTTGCGGAGAATATTTACGGGGAGGAAAAAATTAAAAGGTTTAAGTCCGCCGATCTTTTTGTTCTGCCGTCACTGTCCGAAGGTCTGCCAATAGTTCTTCTGGAGGCGATGGCCAGCAAGCTGCCCATAGTGGCTACTGATGTCGGGGATTGTAAAAAATTGGTTGAGGCGGCAAAATGTGGATTAATAGTAGCACCCGGAAATTCCGGGCAACTGGCGGAGGCTATTCGGGTTATAATTAAGGATAAGAAAAACTATGGCGAAAACGGCTATGAGTTTGTTAAGGAAAATTATTCCTGGAATAAGGTCGCCGCTACTTATGCTTCTTCTTATACCAGTCGATAGTTCTTTTTAAGCCTTCATCAAATTTGGTTTTGGCTTTAAAGCCGAACTCTTCAAAGGCTTTCGATGTATCCAGGTAACGTCTCGGCTGTCCATCCGGTTTTGAGGCATTCCAGATAATATTACCTTTAAAACCAACGATATTAGCAATCTTTGAAGCTAGATTACAAATGCTTATCTCAAACCCAGCGCCGATGTTTACCGGATCGGGTTTGTCATATTTTTCCGCAGCCAGGACAATAGCTCTTGCCGCATCTTTAACATAAAGAAACTCCCGTGTTGCCTTCCCCGTGCCCCAGACTTCAACCCCGTCCTCTTTATTTTCCTTTGCTTCCATAAACTTTCTTATTAGTGCCGGTATGACATGAGAGCTACTGGGGTCAAAATTATCACCCGGACCGTAAAGATTGACAGGCAGCAGAAAAATGGCATTCAGGCCATATTGTTGGTGATAGGCTTGCCCTTGAACCAGCAGCATTTTTTTTGCCAGGCCATAAGGGGCATTGGTTTCCTCTGGGTAACCGTCCCACAGGCTGATTTCTTTAAACGGAACCGGCGTAAATTTCGGATAGCAACAGATGGTTCCTATGGACACAAACTTCTCAATATTGGCTTTTCTGGCTGCCTCCATCAGTTCTGTCCCCATTATCAGATTCTCATAAAACAGCTCACCCGGAGACCGTTGGTTCAGTCCGATGCCGCCGACTCTGGCTGCCAGATGAATAACTATATCCTTGCCC
>CAYJLJ010000113.1:0-1873 GCA_964371135.1 uncultured Gammaproteobacteria bacterium
CTGCTGTTTACACATACTTAAAAGGACAATACAAATTGCTGTTGCCGGTCATTTCTTTAGGATGCCTGTCGGGCTGGCCGGCCTATTATATTCCGGTAATTATTCTTTTTCTGGATTTTTTTCAGAAAAAAAATCTTGGCCTGGCAAGAAGCCTGTTTATTTTAATAATTCCTGTGTTCTTCTTCCTGTTACTGCTTGGCCACAACTATATACTAACCGGCAGTCCTTTCGGAGGTGGATTGCTGGAAGCCTATTTTTTCCGAACCGAGGCAATCCCGGTAATTGATTATTTCCGAAGAGAGGCAAGCTGGTTTTTGGCCTATTTCAGTAAGCCGGTTTTCTTGGCGGCGGTGCTGGGTGCCATGCTCGCCCTTAAAAATATGAAGTCGCGGATATTTCTGTTGGCTTTTGGACTTTACGGATTAATATACCTGGTCGTTTTTAAATCAGCCGCCTACCGTCATGATTATTTAATTTATTACTTCCTGCCGCTATTTGCTGCTTCCGCCGGTTTCTTGGTTGCCCGGATTCATAAATACGCCTTTATAGTTCTATTGGCTTTGTCAGTTTTAAGTAGCTATAAGTTTACGCAGGCTCTACTGGCAAGTGATTATATGAAAGAAGGTGTTATTGTCGGAAAAATGGTTCATGACCGGGTACCGAAAGATGAAAGTGTGGCGATTATTGATGATTATGTGGTTAATGACTCAAGCTGGCAGGCCGTCTTTTATGCTGACAGAGTAATTACGATACTGCCAATCGCTGAAAAGCCTCATAATGTTAAATGGATACTGTCAAAAAATCAGGACGGGATATTTTCTTTTCGACAAACAAAATGAAACTGCTGGCCATTGGCGGAGGTTTCGATCCAAAAAGAATCGGCGGGGCCGAAGCCCATTTTGTTGAGGTATTGAAACGCATCACGCCTATGTTCGACTGGGTGACGGTAATTAATCAGATCCGATACCCGGTTATCCCGAATTTCAGTTGGCTGACTTACTCGGTGTTTGTTGTCCCTAAAGCTTTAAAGCACCAATTTGATCTTATCTGGCTTAAACAGGAATATTTGGCCTGGGCCGGGTTTATATTAAAGATAATTACCGGTAAACCAGTTTATGTTACCTGCCAAAACCCAAATTTGGCGACCCAGGAGTGGGTGGGCAAAGGCGCCGCCGCCAAGGCTTTTCAAAAATATCTCGGCCCGGTCTTTAATTCTTTTTTGATGTTTCCGCTGCGGTATATGGACACTGTGGCGGCGGTTAGCAGTTACAGCGCTAATCTGACGAAAAAATACGGCGCCAATAAAATAGTTGTTATACCAAATGGTGTCGACATCGAGAAATACCCCATACATAATACAAAATACATAATGCATAAACCATTTAGAATCATTACCACCTCATCGTTAATTCCCCGAAACGGCATCGATACCCTAATTAAAGCCTGCGCGCTATTGGATTTCGATTTTGAACTGACGATTGCCGGTGACGGCCCCGAACGGGCCGGTCTGGAAAAATTAGCCCGGGGGTTACCGGTAAAGTTCCTCGGCCGCGTTCCTCCCGGGCAAATCCCGAATTTACTAATGACCAGTGACCTGTTCATTCGTCCTTCTCGCTTTGAAGGTTTCGGCAACTCTTTTATCGAGGCTATGGCCGCCGGTGTTCCGGTTATCGGTACCCCGGTTGGCGGTATTACCGATTTCTTAACAGACGGGAAAACGGGGGTACTGGTGCCGACGGATGATCCGCCGGCCCTGGCCGCCGCAATCAGTCGCAAAGAGTCTTATGTTAAAAGCGCTCTTGAACTGGTACAAAAAAAATATACCTGGGATAATATTGCCAATCAGGTTTTTGAACAAATGCAAAGATTATGC
>CAYJLJ010000114.1:0-1818 GCA_964371135.1 uncultured Gammaproteobacteria bacterium
GTTTAAACCAATTAAATGGTATTTAAACGGGGCAACCGACTCCGGCCAGACAATGCCTTTATCGTCGTGGTGAGTCTCTACAATAATGGCAATTGATCTCTCAATACCAATGCCATAAGCCCCCATAAGCAAATACTTTCTGGTGCCATCTTTATCAACGAAAGTAGCATCGTGGGCTTTGGAATAAAAATCACCATAAGAGAAGACATGGCCAAATTCAATGGCTCTTTTTAGATGCAACGTTCCTATTTTGCATCTGGCACATTTGGCATTTTCATAAGCCGAAGCTACATCGCCAATAATGTCCGCCTTAAAATCCCGGCCATAATTAACATTTATTGGATCGGTAGTTTCAGTTTTAAAACCACCATAAAGATTCTTCGCTTTAACGACAGACTCATCGACTATATAAACAATTCTTTTGTCATCATATCCCCACGAATGAACAAACCCAGATTTTGCTCCAAAGCTTGCTAAATCTTCATCAGTAGCTGCTTCAAATTCCTCGTTAGTTCCTAAAACTTTTTTCAGTTTAGTTTCGTTTACCTCTAAATTGCCTGTGACCGTCACAATAAGTATTCTTCCTTCATCTGTTTTATAAACAACGTTTTTAATAAACCTCTCGGCAGGTATTTTGTAATAAGCCACTAATTGTTTCATTGTAGCGACTTCTACAGGCAAATCTACAACTTTGTATTCTTTCACTTCTTCATTTTTGTTAACTTCTTCTCGAACAAATTCTCCTTTTTCCAGATTTGCCATGTAACCACAACTATCACAGGTGGCCACTTTGTCTTCCCCAAAACTTGCTAGAACCATGAACTCATGAGAATAGTTGCCTCCAAGTGCGCCGTTATCCGCCTCAACCGGTATAGCATCCAGATCCAGTTCTTTAGCAATTTTTCCGTATGCATCGTAAAAAGACTGGTAAGTTTTAGCAAAACTTTCTTCGTCCGCGTCAAAAGAATAGGCATCTTTCATTAGAAATTCTCGAAGCCTGATTAAAGCCCCACGAGGACGTTTCTCATTACGAAACTTTTGAGCGAACTGGTGTACTAAAATAGGTAAATCTTTATAAGACGGAGTAAGATCTTTAATCATTTCTGTAAAAAGTCCTTCGCCTGTAGCCGCTAAAGTAAACTCCTGCTCAGTTCTGGAATCTTTAATAGATAAAAGATTTTTTCCCCAAACTTTATCTCTTCCAGTTTTTTGCCATATTTCTTTCGGTTGCAAAACCGGGGTATAAACTCTTTGCGAACCAATTGCTTCCATATGCTTTTCCATGACCGCGATCACCTTTTGGTAAACCCGGGCTCCTAAGGGTAAGAGTTCGTAACGCCCAGCCGCTACTTCACGGATAAAGCCTCCCTGATACAGGAGTTTATGGGAATCAAGCACGGCTTTCGCCGGGGCCCTCCTTAATGTCTTTCCAAAAAGTTTTGAATATTTCATCTTTGTATTACTTTACCACAAAAAATGACCCTCTTATATTTAAAAGGGTCAAAATGACGGTACCACCTTTCGTTTAACTTAATTTTGCCTTATTTTCACAGTAGGCTTCTGGAGTAGCTTATCGCTATCGGCTCAGCGGCGGGAAACCGCGTCAGCGCTTTTATTTAATTATTTCTATTCTAACACAGCTATTAAGTCTGTCAATCTTTTTACGAATAAACTTGATTGTGGGAACCAATATCAATAAACAAAGCTTCGTTTTCTGAAATAAGTATATAGATAATTCTAATATCTCCGTTAATAGAAAAAGATCTTAAACTGGCTTTTTTCCCAACAAGTTTATGATCTTTAAGAACGGGGTTAGAA
>CAYJLJ010000115.1:0-1799 GCA_964371135.1 uncultured Gammaproteobacteria bacterium
CAGTTCTTTCGCTTAAATTCTGAGGGGTTTCCAAGATTTGGGAAACCAGCGTTGATAGAGATTGGACGGACAGGCTAAATCATGCAAGATCGAGCGTTGCAATTCCGAGAGTGGCGTGAACAGATAGAAAATCTGGGTGCCTTTTTGCACCAGCGTCAGGCTCACCGTTTTGAAGGCCCGCAGCAGTCGTTCGGTGGTGGGCAAGGTAGTGGTGCGCGTCGATTGGCCGGGATACAAGCCGGGCAAGGAACGTTTGTCCTGCGCCAACGTACGCCGCACTTGATATTCAACCACGGCCAGCACCCGCGCCGCCAAAGTCAGCAAGCGGGTCAGGCCGAGGGCGTGGTCGTCCCGGCGCACCCAGAGCGGGGCAAGCGACAAAGCCCGGCCTTTCAAACGAGCGCAATTGCGCTCGACCAACCATTCATCCCGATACGCCAGGACGGCTTGTCCCAACGGCAACCGCCGTGCAGGGGCATTGGTAACGTAGACCCGCCAGCCCAGACGCGGCTCCAGCGCTCGCAGCCGGGCGCGGTTTTCTTTCACCTTGACGAGATAGCGGTGACGCTCTTCGCTGCGGGCAGGCACGCCGCGATAGGCGCGCACCGCGCGGTGTTCTGTTTCGCGCTGCAACTCGACGGTCAGCAACCCGGTGACGGCATAGCGCTCCAGAATGGCGTCCACCGCCGCCTGCAACGCGGTCTCAGCGGTGAATTGACGCTGCCCTCGGCCGCGCGGCGGGGTCAAGGCGCGAAGATCCGCCTGTGCCTGGGCCAACCGTTTTCGCAGGCTCTGCACGGCGGCTTTGGCATACGCCGCCGAATGTACGATGAGTACGCGCTCGTCCCATGTGACCGTTCCCGTCTCGGTCTCGGCGGTCAACCGTCGGCGGCGTTCATAGGCTTCGCCCAAGCGGGTTTTCCCGTCGACATCCCAGACCGGTTGCAGACGCACCTTCCCGCGCACGGCATCGTCCACCCATTTTTCCAACTGCTCGGGCAGGTCGCCCACTTGCGCCAAGGGCATTAGGTAAGAATTCCCCGTCTCTGCCACGTAGGCCCGCGTCGCCAGCGCTCCCATTTTGCAGTCGCCGATGTAGAGCAACCCCCGCGCAGGCAAGGTGGCCCGCAAGCGGGCGATCATGGGGATATACAACCCGTCATCAGCGGTGTTCCCGGACACCACGTCGGCCCCCACCAACACGCCCAGAGGATCCAGCGCGGCCAGCATGACCTTCAACTGGCGCAAATCCGGGCGATGATCTTTCGAGTGTCCCCGTTGGAACAGCACCGACAGGTCGCTCCCGCCATACACTTTGGCCGTGGTCGTATCTAAGCGCACCCGCTCGGTCGGCAACTCGTACACCCGCACCATGCGTTGGGTGATTTTTTGCTCCAGCGGTTCCCAGACCTCCGACAAACTCAACTGGCGCACCACTTCCGCCAGCCGATCATCGCTCACGTCCAGCGGGCGCACTTCTTGCCCCCACAAGCCCGTCCACAAGTGCGGCAACTGCGCAACCCAATCCTGCACGTGGCTCATGTAGTGATCGTGTTCGCTCAACAGATGCGCCAGCCAGGTCACCATAGTCTTGCCCAGGCTCAGGCCTTGCCAGTTTCCGTGTTGTGGGCTGACTTGATCCAGAAGCTCGTCGTACCCCAATCTTTCATGCAACACGTACATCAACAACGGCACATCCGCGATGGCTTCGTGAGTTATATGGGGAGTTGTCATCCCCGCAGTGTACCTGACGAATCTCCGATTTGCTCATTTTTTTAAGCGAAAGACCTGTTTTGCAG
>CAYJLJ010000116.1:0-1753 GCA_964371135.1 uncultured Gammaproteobacteria bacterium
AATGACAGCCCGTCAACATTTTTGAAAACATCAGGCCAGGCGGAAATCATGGCGCCGTAATAGTCATAGGCGGTCATTGACTTCGCCCCGTTGGGAGCCGAAGCGTCCATTCCCCCGGAGATAACAAAAAAATCACTGTTTCGTTTGTGGAAAATGTCCGCGGCCCGGTCCAAAACTCTGGCATATTCCGAAGGATAGACAAACCCGCCCCATTCGCCTTCATGATTTGGCTCGTTGTATACAATAACGTAGCGATTGCGTGTAGGCCAGGGAAGTTCATCGAGAAAGTTGGCAAAATCGACCAGATCATATTCATTCGGCGCCATCCAGTGATCATCTACCGGAAAGGAAGCAATCCGCAGAATCGGAATAATTTTTTTATCCCGGCAATCAGCCATGAATTTTGTCCATTTGGGCAGGTCCCGATCGTTTGCGCGAATGGGAATGGTCACATAGCCCCATTGCCCTCCGCTGCTGTTAACCAACTCCGCGGCCTTATCTATCTCCGAAGTATCCAGAATGTGAATACCAAACTTGTTGTTCGGTGCCGACACTGGATCATAAACCGCCAGCACGCTTTTCGCCCCCAATATCCCCAATATCCCCAATATCCCCAAAAAAACTTTAATTCTCACCTGCCAATTTTACCACCTTTAGTTCATCAACCCTCTTGCCTGTCTTTTTGCCTCGGTTTCGTTTAGGATAACTTTGCGGATGCGGATGTTTTGGGGAGTCACCTCAACCAACTCCGTATCGTCAATATAGTCAAGAGCGTTTTCCAAAGTCATATCCCGGGGTTTGTCAAAATGGGAGGAGACGCCTTCGCCTTTTGACCGATGATTTGTCAGCTGCTTTTCCTTGCAGACATTAACGCGCAGATCACCGCTGCGGGCATTTTGTCCCACAACCTGACCTTCATAGACATCAACTCCGGGACCGATGAACAATTGTCCGCGGTCCTGAATATTAATTAATCCGTAAAGCAAAGTCTTGCCGTTTTCGTGTGCCACCAGCGACCCCTGATTGCGCTCTTTCCAGCTGGAAAAATCCTGATCATATTTTTCAAACGAGGTGTTAATTATTCCTAACCCTCTCGTATCTGTTATAAATTTACTTCTGTATCCGAGCAATCCTCTTGTTGGAATCAGGAATTCTAAAAACACCACGCCGTTTTCCGTTCTCATATCCCGCAGGTTTCCATGTCTTTCGCCCATTTCCTGCATAATAATCCCGGAAAACTGTTCCGGGGCTTCAATATAAACCGTTTCATAGGGGACCAAACCGTCTTTTTCCACGACTTTTGGCCGGGAAACTTCCATTTCGTAGCCCTCTCTTCGTAATCTTTCAATCAAAATAGCCAGGTGCAGTTCTCCCCGGCCCATAACCTGCCAGGTCCCGTCGGGATTGTCACTCACCCGCAGAGCCATATCCGTTTCCAGCTCCTTCATCAGTCTTTCCCGAATCTGCCGGCCCGTGGAAAACTTTCCTTCCCGTCCGCCGAAAGGCGAAGCGTTAACGGCAATGGTCATTTTAACCGTCGGTTGTTCAATGTCCAGCAAAGGCAGGGCAACAGGGGCGTTTGGATCAGCAATTGTTTCCCCGATGTTAATTTCAGGAATTCCGGCCACAGCGCAAATGTCTCCGGCCACAGCCTCGGTAATTTCCGTTTTTTCCAGGCCTTCAAAACCGATTAACGCCGTCAGTCTATATTTCTTAATTTCTCCCGCTCTATTAATCAGCGCTACCTCCTGAT
>CAYJLJ010000117.1:0-1670 GCA_964371135.1 uncultured Gammaproteobacteria bacterium
GCGAAGTTGCGGTTGGACTCCACTTTCTTCAAATCAACATTCGTGTCATGGCCGGGCGTCGAGCCGACCAGCAGGGTGAAGCGTAGCGCGTCGGTGCCGAACTCGTCCATGACGGGTAACGGGTCGAGCACGTTGCCGTAGGACTTGCTCATCTTCTTGCCATGTTCGTCGCGGATCAGGCCGTGCAGGTACACCGTGTGGAACGGAACCTGCCCGGTGAACACCAACCCGTCCATGATCATGCGCGCCACCCAAAAGAACAGGATGTCGTAGGCCGTTTCCATGTAGGAGGTGGGATAGAAATATTTGTAGTCGGGCGTCTGCTCCGGCCAGCCGAGCGTGGAGAACGGCCACAGTCCCGACGAGAACCAGGTATCTAGCACGTCGGGGTCCTGCGTGAGTTCGGTTGAGCCGCACGTGCCGCACTTCGTCGGGTCGGCGCGGCCGGTGGTCATGTGGCCGTCGGGGCAGTACCAGACCGGGATGCGGTGTCCCCACCACAATTGACGGCTGATGCACCAGTCTTTGATATTGTCCAGCCAGTTGTAATAGACCTTCTCGAAATGTTCCGGCACGATTTTGATACGCCCGTCCTTCACCGCCGCGAGCGCGGTCTCAGCCAGCGGCGCGATCGTGACAAACCACTGCGTGGAGATCATCGGCTCGACGATTTCGCCGCCGCGCTGGGAACGCGGGATGGTGGTGCGGTACGGTTCGGACTTGATGATGAGTCCCGCGGACTTCATGTCGGCCCACAGTTTTTTCCGCGCCTCGAATCTATCCTGACCCTGGTACGGGCCGCCGTTTTCGTTGACTTTCGCGGCCTCGTCGAGCATCGAGATGACCGGCAAGCCGTGACGTTGCGCGATGGCGTAATCGTTCGGGTCGTGACCGGGCGTGATCTTGAGCGCGCCCGTGCCAAACTCCATGCTGACGTAATCGTCCGCGATGACGGGAATCTCGCGTCCGAGCATCGGCACGATGGCTTTGCGTCCGATGAATTTTTTGTAGCGCTCATCATCGGGGTGGACGGCCACCGCCGTATCGCCGAGGATGGTCTCCGGGCGGATGGTGGCGACGGGGATGTACTCGCCATCCTGTTGTCCAGCATCCTGTTGTCCAGCATCCTGTTGTCCAGCATCCTGTTGTCCAGCAGTTGAACTGCTGGACGAACTCGAACTGCTGGACAACGGCGCGAGCATATACTTGAAATAATACAGCGTCGCGTCTTCCTCGAAGTATTCCACTTCGAGGTCCGAGACGGCGGTCTTGAGTCCCGGCGACCAGTTAATTAAACGGGGACCGCGATAGATGAGTCCCTTGTCGTAGAGTTGGACAAAGGCCTCTCGTACCGCGCGACTCAGCCCCTCGTCCAGGGTGAAGCGTTCGCGGCTCCAGTCGCAGGACGCGCCGAGACGTCGGATCTGATTCGTGATGATGCCGCCGTACTTCTTCTTCCAATCCCAGGTTCGTTGTACAAATTCTTCGCGGCCGATCTCTTCGCGCGTCCGTTCCTCGGTGCGGAGCAACATCTTCTCCACTTGCAATTGCGTGGCGATGCCGGCGTGATCCGTGCCGGGAACCCAGAGCGTGGGGATGCCCTTCATGCGGTGGTAGCGGACCATCAGGTCTTCGACCGCGACGAACATGGCGTGGCCGATGTGCAGTTC
>CAYJLJ010000118.1:0-1668 GCA_964371135.1 uncultured Gammaproteobacteria bacterium
GCCATACCCTGTTGCGCGCCGCGGCCGCGGCGAGAAAGTCCTGTATCGGCCCCTGCCCGTAGTCTTCGCGCACCAACACCTTGTCGCGATCGCGCCGTCCGAGTATGCAGAAAAACTCCGGCAGCGCCAGTTTGTCCGATTGCTTTAAAGATGAGTTAACAATGAGATCATAAATGTCCGTTGGGGCCAGACTGACGGCCTGCAAATTATGTTGAGTCGGAAAAACACCGACGGAAAAAACCGGCGAGCTAAGCAGGTTGTGCGCCGAGCGGAATTCTTCCAACCGGGCGGCAAACACTTCATTTTTAATGACGGCCAGATCGAGAATTTCCCCGTTTTGAGCAGCCACCGCCACAATTTCCTTTTCCAGCGGAACCAGGAAAAGATAGCTGCCGGTCCGGGAAAACTTTTCCGTCAAAACATTGGCCGCGCTTTTGACCCCGATGATTTTCTTGCCCATGGCCTGGAAGGGCCTTTGCAGATCCTCCACCAGCTTCTTCTCGAAAGCCGTGTAGGTTATCCGTCTTCCGTCTTCTGTCTTCTGCCCTCCGTCTTCTGAATTGATAATCAACTCTTCCTTAAAATAAGGCAGTCCGTGCACAAAACTGTCGACGGAATCCGAAGCCGGCAGGGTTTTGGTGAAAACTTTATCCGGAGAAATATAAAGCAGAACCTCATCGGCGCCGCGCAGCATCTCTTTTTGGGCAAAAGCGATTTTGATCTGATTATCAAACTTCTCCGGCTCGGCAATAAAACCGTCGCGAAGCACCTCCGGGGCAAAAGTGATCTGCCCGGCAAAAAGCCGCGTGGCCCTGGCCTTAATCCCCCCGATTTCATAAACCAGGAGCTTGAGATTATCTTTCTCCAAAAAAACCGCCAGCAATTTTTTCTTCCCCAGTGGCATAGTACATTCAGTCTAAACTAAAAAGACCCCCCATTGCAAGACACCTTATTCTTTGTTACAATTACTCTTGACAACTCCGCAAGGAGATTTTTTTATGCTAAGCTAATATCATGAAGGATTTCACAATCACGACTCCGGACTTTGGCAAAAACCCGGTGACTTTCTTTAAGGAAGTCAAGGCCGAGCTGGCCAAAGTCGCCTGGCCCAGCCGGACAGAGGTCGTCAGACTGACCGGGGTTGTAATCGGGGCGTCGGTCCTTGTTGGCGTCTATTTGGGAGGCCTGGATTACGCTTTTACAAAATTAATGGAATTATTTTTAAATAAATAAATGGACGGGCAAACACCAGATCAAAATACAGTTCAGGTTCCGGATAATGCCAGATGGTATGTCCTTCACACCTATTCCGGACATGAAAATAAGGTGGCCGCGGCAATTAAGCAGCGCTCTGACGCCATGAACCTCGCCAACCGGGTATTTGAAGTCCTCGTTCCCACCCGCGACACTGTCACAGTCAAACGCGGCAAAAAAGAAGAGGTCAAGGAAAAAATTTTCCCCGGCTATATTCTGGTGCGCATGATTCTTGACGACGACTCCTGGCTGATTGTCCGCACCACTCCCGGTGTCACTTCGTTTGTGGGCATTGGCAACCGGCCGACCCCCCTGTCCGAAAAGGAAGTTCAGGCCATTACCAAATTTTCCCAGCTTTCCGCGCCGAAATTTAAGACGGCCATTAGTGTGGGCGAGGCGGTCAAAATCGTGGAC
>CAYJLJ010000119.1:0-1599 GCA_964371135.1 uncultured Gammaproteobacteria bacterium
AATGTATAGGAATTTCAATCTTTTTAAAAAGGCCGCCCGTAAATGCGTTCCATGACGGTATCGGGGTTAAGGTTTTTGATTTTTGGTTTCATTTCATGGAAAAGATAGGTTTTTCCTCGTTTGTCAGTGTAATTAACTGGGATCATGAAGCCGATATGACAGATATCGCACTCTTCTTTGACAGAACAGACAATATCGCCGGCATTTTTGGTCTCCAGAAGACGTACCTCCCTTGGTGAGAGATCGAACTCGTAATAGCAATAGGTACAGCGAACAAGAAGGGGCAGTTTGTTTTTTTTAGAGAAGAAGTTGAAAATACCCATGGGCGATTTCCTTGTGTTTCAAGATAAGAGCGGCTGGGGAATAAATAGGTGGTACAACGGTTTGTAATATCATAGCGGTTTTACACTGTGGGCATCTCATGGGGTTATAGTTATAGGTAGTCTGTATCATGGTATGCCAGGTGATATATACTTTGGCAGAGGTGGTGACCACCATATCGAGAAGTTTGTAAACGACCGGCAAGAGTTTTCCTCGAAGCTTGTGTGATAAGAAACCGTAGTAGCGGATATTCCTGAAGTGTTTGTCGGGAATATGGCGGATGAGTCTGGAGATGAAGTCCAAGACAGGCAACGACATGGTTTCTTGTTCGTTGGTATAATGGTCGAGATATTCATAGGTAACCGTTTTTCCATCGTAGAGTTTGATACGGGTTTCCCCAATAGGGGGGCGTTTTAGATATTTGCCGAGATAGTTAACATTGGCATTCATGTTGTTCGACTGTTCGTTGAGGTGGACAACCCATGGTGTGTTATAGAATTGGGCAGTCCAGGAATTAAAGAGTTTAGAGGTGGTGATATGCTTAAGGTGTGATGGGAGTTTGAGACGTTTCATGGCAAATTCGTTTCGTAAGAGAGCGATGATTTTATATCGCCAGGTATTTTTGAGGGATTCATGATAGAAATAGGCGTTGCCGACCCATTTCGAGTGACAGAGGGAAAGCCCACCCGCGGTGGTGGAGAGATGGATGTGGATATTTCTTTTGAGGTCTCTGCCGAAAGTATGAATGGCAAGAAAGATACCAGGGAGAAAGCCCTTTTTGCGCGCCCAGTCTTTAATGATGTTTGCAGCAATGGGGGGAACAAGGTTCATGATGTGACGGTTCAGCCAAAAAAAGACCCAGAGTTCCGAAGGCATAGTAAAGGTAATATGTTGCCAGACGGTCTTGGGAAGGGTATTCAGGCTGTTTTTAATCCAGATGTCGGTTGCCTTTTTGCCGCAGGAAGGGCAAAATCTGGATTTACAGCTATGAGGGACTTTCATGCTCTTGGAACACGTTGGGCAGATAAACAGATGGTAGCCGAGGAAAGATGTTCTGCAAACGAGCAATTTCAGAACGTTGATGATAATACTGAGCCGAATAAGGTCGTGGTGTTGTAAAAAAAGTTTCCACCAGTTCCCGTTATCAAGGAAGATATTCCTGAGTTTTATACCGTTGCCACTAACGTATTCCATAGTAGAAATAGTTATACCCTACTCAAAAAATAAATTCAAAGAAAAAAGTTGTTGGGTTTTTGTCTTTTAAAACCCAACCTAATT
>CAYJLJ010000120.1:0-1582 GCA_964371135.1 uncultured Gammaproteobacteria bacterium
CGCCAGAGAACGATGCCGCAGTGATCGAGTGCGCTCCGAGGTTGACGCTCTGCGATGCCCCGGAGTACGGAACCAGCGCCGCAATCGCCGCGCCCGAAGTCGTCGCGTCGGCCTGGAGAGTGGAGATAGCGGAGGTGTGCGTGCTCACGACAGACTGGAGCACACTCACAGCCGGCGCCGCGGTAGCAGCAATCGCCGCCGCTGCGGAGAGGGTCAGGATGCTGGACTGAACCGTCGAGAGCGCGGAGGAAAGCGCGGACGTGGCCGCCGAGAGCGCGGCAACGCTCGCCGTGGTCGGAAGGCCTGAGAGCGCCGCGCCCGACCCGTGAAACTCGCTCGCCGTGACGTTGCCGGTGACTTCGACCGACCCCTGGTTCACCCGATCGGTCCTGACGACCGTCCGCGGCACCCCTCCGCTCGGGCCGATCTCGGCCAGCGCCGTCGTTAGCCCGGACAGGAGCAGAAAGCCCACCACAAGGCCCGCCAGGGCCCGCCCTACCGTGTTCCGTTGCAGCATCGCGGCGTCAGCTCCTCGCGGTCAGTACGTGGCCAGGATCTCGACGGTGGCCGTCTCGCCCGTGGCGCAGATCATCGAGAGCGACTCCCGCGAATACTCGCCCATCGGGAGGTCGCGGTCAGCCGGCAGTTTGAACGCCCCGCCGACTGCCGTGGTGGCGGCCTTGCCTGCGAAGTTCACATACACCGCGTCAGGCCCGTCGTTGCGGAGGTAGAGATTCCGGCACTGGCGGCCGGTGTGGCGAGGGATGGAGACCGTGGCGGCCGTATCGGTCACAGCCACGCGATTGTGGGTCGCGTCCTGCAGGTAGGTGCCTGGGTAGCGTGAGAGAGGGGTGCGAGGTGTGGTCATGGGGCAGTCCTACGTCGATACGGTCGCCACGGTGAGGGTTCTGGCGGTTCGGGCCTGCCTGCCGTCACTACGGCAGGATGATGTAGTGGACGCCGACGTTGCCGGTCGGAGCCACTACCGCGTGGATGTCGAAGCTCGTGGTCCTGCGGGCCGCGATGGACGATCCGGTCGGAACCGCAGTGGCGTCGTCAGACACGAAGCCCGGAACGATGATGTAGTCGGTGCTGTCCATCGGAGTTACCAGGTCGATCGTGGCGGTTGTCAGGCCCGAGCCCCAGGTGCCGAGACCCCAGCGCATGTTGTTGAGCGTGACCATGCGGGGATCCGCCGCGTTCACGGCATGACCGTTGGTGACGCCGTAGTCGGGCGCGAGCTGAGAAACGCCCGCGGTGGCCGTCGTGGCGGACGGAAGATTCGTCAGGCCAGAGCCGTCGCCGTCGAAGTTGGCGGCGGTCACGCGGGCAGAAAAGCCGATGCTGCCGGTGTTCGTGGAGCCGATCAGAGGGTAGCTCGCAGGTACGAGGGCATCCACAACCGCCCAGTGCGTGCTCGGCATGAGTCCAGCCTGAGAACCGGTGGCGTCCGTGAGCCGAGAGTCGTTGGCGTTCACGACCGTGCCGGCGGTGGTTCCTCGGTCTTCGGCAAGGCTTACGGTTCCCCGGTTGCTGGTGCTGGCCGCAGCCAGGCGCGAGTCGCTGCCCTGCACAGCCGTTG
>CAYJLJ010000121.1:0-1522 GCA_964371135.1 uncultured Gammaproteobacteria bacterium
TTTTTACCATTTTTTCCATTTTTAATTGCTGGCGGATCGGGAATTTTCATAAAACTATGCTTCCGGAAAGAACATCTTTATCAAAATTGTAAAGTACCGCCTCGTTATTACTGTCAGCGGCAATTATCATGCCTTCACTTTCAAACTCCTGACCGTTTATTTTAAACTTCTTTGGTAAGAGGTTGATAATAAATATTAACTTTCTTGCCAGAAGTGAATCTGGAGTATACCATTTCTTAATGCCAGAGTATATAGTTTTTGTACCTATTTCTGGTCCAAAGTCTACAGTTAATTTTAATAACTTTTCGCTTCCCCCCACCTCTTCCGCCTCCCTTACTTCACCTATCCGAATGTCCAATTTATCAAAATCATCGTAATTTATCGCCGGCTTCACAAAAGGAATTGTAGCACAGCAAATTTGTCATTGCGAGAAGCACAGCGCCGAAGCAATCTCCTAACGAACGTCATGCTGGAGCGACCTGCCTGCCGACAGGCAGGAGCGATAGCATCTTTCTTACCTTAACCCCATCTTTTCCCGGACTTCTGTCAAAGTCTCGGTGGCTATGGATCTGGCGTAGGCGGCACCGTCAGCAAGAATTTTATCAACTTCTTCCGGGTGAGCCTCATAATAGGCTCTTCTTTCTTGTATCGGTTGCAGTTCCTTGTAAATCGCTTCTGCCAGTTCTGTTTTTAAATCGCCATAACGGATGCCAGGATCTTTGTACATTTGTCTATACTGCATGGCCCGGTCATGGCCCTGGAATAGCTCTACAAACTGCATGATATTGGCCGCGGGGCCTTCAGCCGGAAACTTCTCCCCTTTTCCGGCATCAGTGGGTGCCTTGGCCAAAACAGCCTTAATTTCTTCCAAGGAATCCGTCAAAATGATTGTTCCTCCGTAAGTTTTACTCATTTTACCTGCGCCCATTAGTGATGGAAGATATTTCCCGGGAGTTTTATAGCTTTGTGGTTCAGGAAAGGTCTCCCCGAACATAGAATTAAACTTTCGAGCCATTTCTCGAGCCACTTCCATATGGGGTTCTTGATCTTGGCCAACAGGGACTAGCGGAGCCTTGTAAACAAGGATGTCCGCAGCCATTAAAACGGGGTAATACAACAGTCCTATATTGACATAATCCGGGTGGTCGGCCTTTTTCTCTTTATAGGTGGGCAGGTCCTCGAGTCTCGAAACTTGGTAAATTGTTCCCAAATAGTAAGCTAGCTCTAAGTGCTCAGCGCGCAAATCTGACTGAATAATAAGATGACACTTTTTTGGATCTAAACCAGCGCCTAAATAGTCCAAAACTACCTCTCTTACCATTGGCCTAAGCGCTTTGGCATCATACGGTGTTGTGATTGTGTGCAAGTCGACCGCGGAAAAAATGCAGTCATATTTATCCTGCAATTCAACCATACCTTTGATGGCTCCCAAATAGTTGCCAATATGCGGCCGGGCATTCGCCCGCACCCCCGCAAAAACCCGTTTTTTGGTTTCCATGACCATAGTTTACACCATTTACTG
>CAYJLJ010000122.1:0-1502 GCA_964371135.1 uncultured Gammaproteobacteria bacterium
GCCTTGACCTCGTTGTTGCCGAGGATCTTGTCGAGGCGGGCGCGCTCGGTATTCAGGATCTTGCCGCGCAGGGGCAGGATGGCTTGGAAGTGACGGTCGCGTCCTTGTTTAGCTGAGCCGCCCGCGGAATCTCCCTCGACGATATACAACTCGGTCTTGGATGAATCGCGGTCGGAGCAGTCTGCCAGTTTGCCCGGCAGAGTGAGCGACTCCAGCGCGGATTTGCGGATGACTAGGTCGCGCGCCTTGCGGGCCGCGTCGCGCGCCCGCGAGGAGGTGAGGCACTTGGCGATGATGGCCTTGCCCGCTTGCGGATTCTCCTCGAGGAAGGTGCTGAAGGCCTCGCCCACCACCTGCGTGACGTAGGTCTGTGCTTCGGGGTTCATCAGCTTCACCTTGGTCTGCGACTCAAACTGCGGGTCCGGGTGCTTGATCGAAACAATGGCGGTCAGGCCTTCGCGCGTATCGTCGCCGGTGAAGTTCGGGTCGGCGTCCTTCAACAACCCGTTCTTGCGCGCGTAGTCGTTGATGACGCGCGTCAGTGACGAGCGCAGGCCGGTCATGTGTGTGCCGCCGTCCACGGTGTTGATCGTGTTGGCGAACGAATAAACTGATTCGGTGAACGCGTCCGTATACTGGATGGCGGCCTCGATGCCGATGCCCTCGATTTCCTTCTCGATGTAAACCGCCGAGTGCAATGTCGCGCGGTTGCGGTTCAAATAACGGACGAAGGAGGTGATGCCGCCCTCGAAGTAGAAGGTCATCTCTTTGTTCGTGCGTTCGTCCTCGAAGTAGATCGTGACGCCGCGCGTGACGAAGGCCATCTCGCGGAAGCGCTGGATGAGGGTGTTGAAGTGGAACTCCATCTCCTCTTTGAATATCTGCGGGTCATACTTGAACGTGGTCTTGGTCCCGCTTTCGGAGGCCTTCGCCTTCCCGATAACCTTGACCGCCTCCTGCGGGCGGCCGCGTTCGTAACGCTGGAAGTGCACCTTGCCATCGCGCCTCACCTCCACCTCGCACCATTCCGAGAGCGCATTGACCGCGCTGACGCCCACGCCGTGCAAACCGCCCGAAACCTTGTAGCCGCCGCCGCCGAACTTGCCGCCTGCATGCAGGACGGTCATCACCACCTCCAGCGCCGATTTCTTCATGGTGGGGTGCATCCCCACCGGGATGCCGCGTCCGTTATCGGTAACGCTCACGCTTGAATCGGGATGAATGACAATGTCAATGCGCGTGCATTCGCCCGCCAGGGCCTCGTCAATCGAGTTATCCACCACTTCATACACGAGATGATGCAAAGCCTTCACGTCCGTGCCGCCCACGTACATGCCCGGGCGGCGTCGCACGGCCTCGAGGCCTTCAAGTACCTGAATGTTGTCTGCTTCGTATTTACCGTTGGGTTGAGCCATATTTCTCTCCAAAAAAATTCACCATTACTGATCCTAAGGACTTGTGTAAAAATAAGTTCCGTGTTTCCGTCAGCAGTTGGACTGCTG